>JAITLH010000349.1 GCA_031277995.1 Deltaproteobacteria bacterium | reverse complement strand
CTCCCGGTTTGGCGAAAAAAAACCGGGCCGGTTTGGGGCCGCTTTTTTGCCGGGGACCAAATGGGGGGCGCCCTCGCGGCCTGGGCTTTAAACGGCCGCCAAGGGGTCTGGGGCGCCTTGACCCGGGGGGTAAGCGCGATCCCTGGCCGCGGCACGCGGCCTTGGGGCCATTTGGGCCGTTCGCTGAGGTCTGGGCCGGGGGGTTGAGGTTTTGGGTTTTTTTTAAGTCGCCCCAGCCCTTGGGTCAGCCGCTTGACGGGGGGGTTTTCATTGTCCCAAACGGTGGCTCCATTTAGGGCCATCCTGGGGACTTTTTAAAGTTCATGGCCGGGAATCGACAAAAACTTCGCGTTTTTTCGCGAGTTTATGGCCCCTTGGTCCTTGATGTAAAAAAAAATCGGCCTATGGGGCAAACGCCATTTTGAGCCGGGCCATAGGATACTGGACTTTTCAATCGCGCTGGGGTATTATTTCTGACGAATTAACCATGACAGCTTAAAGGTGGCTTAAGGCCTGTCAAGCGGGCCTGTCAAAGTATGTTTTGTTATGGTCTGAATTTGATTTTAGGGATTATGATTCAGCTTTAATCTTTCCGATTGCTTTAGTTCGTAAATAATATAAAGAGTTTAGTCTTTTATAATTTTGTTTGGCAGCAAAATTTCTGATTGACTCATATATTTAATTTTTTTAGACTCTTTTATTATACTGATATCAATCAAAAGTGCGTCATGGTTTAAAACATGATCAATAAGCCAACGATATAACTAATCATAACCTACCTTGTCTACACCTGGTGGGAGCTTTGAGGAGGAAGACTTTATGGGCAAAAGCGTTTTTTTGGCCGCGACCGACCAGGCCGCCGATAGACCAGCGGCGGTCGAAGCCTTTTTAAAGTGCTGTTCGGCCGGGGGCAAGGCCGGATACTTTAAGACGGTGGTCAAAGATCCCGAAAACTCCGAGCGTATTAAAGGCTTGGCCGCCAAGCTAGTGGTGGCCCCTCGGGAGCTTTACGGTCTTTCCGTGCAGGAGGCCGTGGCCTACCTTAATTCCGGCCGCGAGGCTTCCTTAATCGAGGAAGTTTTGGGCCGTTTCAGTGACGCGGCCAGCCGTTACGATAACGTTTTAATCGAGGGCGCCGATCTCGTTGACGTCGTCGCCTACGTCCTCCAGGGCATAGACGCGAAACTGGCCGCGAACCTGGCCTCCCCGGTGGTGGTTTTTAGCGGCTGCGGGGCCTGCTTGGCCGCGAGCGGCGTTCGCTACTACAAAAGCGAAAGCGCCGAGGTCATCGCCGTCGTTTTGGCCGGCGAGGCCAGCCTTGAGGAGGCCAAGGGCATCGACATCCTAAAAGACGTCGAGATCTTCAAAGTCGCCCCGGCCGATTTCGCCTCCCTTACCGAGGCCATAAGCCAAAAGGTCGCCGCCTTTAAGCCGACCGTCGTCACCCCCAAGCGCTTCGAATACGACCTAATCGAAAGGGCCCGCTCCAATAAGCAGCGCATAGTTTTGCCCGAAGGCGACGACGATCGCATTCTTTTGGCGGCCGACGACATCCTAAGGCGCGGGTTTGCCGACATCACCATTTTGGGCCAAGTCGACGCCGTCAAGGCCAAGGCCAAGGAGCTTAATCTTACCCACCTCGACAAGGCCGAGCTCGTTGACGTCAAAACCGCCCCCTTCCGCCAAGAACTGGTCGATCAATTTTTCGAACTTAGGAAAGCCAAGGGCATCACCCCCGAGCAGGCCGACAAGCAATTAAACGATCGCAATTGGTTCGGCACCATGATGGTCAAGGCCAAAAAGGCCGACGGCATGGTCTCCGGAGCCGGCGGAACCACGGCCGACACCATTAGGCCCGCCCTGTCCATCATCAAAACCAAGCCCGGCTGCTCGATCGCGAGCTCGATCTTTTTGATGTGCATGAAGGACAAGGTTTTGGTTTTTGGCGACTGCGCCATTAACCCCAACCCCAATCCCCAGCAGTTGGCCGAGATCGCCATCATTTCCGCCCAAACGGCCAAGGCCTTTGGGGTGGAGCCCAAGGTGGCCATGCTTAGTTACTCAACCGGCACCTCCGGGACCGGCCCGGACGTTGACGCCGTGACCGAGGCCACGAAAATCGCCCTGGAATCGGCCGAAAAACTCTACCCGGGCCTGGCCCTTGACGGCCCCATGCAATTTGACGCCGCCCTCGATCCGCGCACGGCCAAGGGCAAGATGCCCAACTCCAAGGTGGCCGGCCAAGCCACGGTCTTAATCTTCCCGACCCTAAACGCCGGGAACATCGGCTACAAGGCCGTCCAGAGGACCAGCGGGGCCGTGGCCGTGGGGCCCATCATCCAGGGCTTAAATTCCCCGGTAAACGATCTTAGCCGCGGCTGCACCGTTCCGGACATCATAAATACCGTGGCCATAACCGCCAACCAGGCCCAGGCCGAGAAAGGTAAGTAAGAAAATGGTAAGGCGGGGCCCCAAAGGCTTTGACGTGGCCTTCCTTGGCTACGGCCGCATGGCCCAGGCCATTAGTCGCGGTTTGGATCAAGGCGGGCAGGTTCCCTACGCGCGCCAAGCCGCCTACGACATCCTGACCGCCGACTTAAATAAGCTCTCTTCCCAAAAGGGCTTTAAGGCGGCCGCGGATGCCAACGAACTGGTCAAACTTTCGCCCTTGGTTATCGTCGCCGTCAAACCCCACCAGGTCAAAAAAGTCCTGGAGGAAGTGCGGCCGGAAGTTTCCGACCAGCTTTTCGTTTCCATCGCCGCCGGGGTCACTTTGGAGGCCCTGGCGGCCCTATTACCCTCCAGCGCCGGCATCATAAGGGTTATCCCGAATCTTCCGGCCCTGGTCGGCCAAGGCATGACCCTAATTTGCGACCCCCAAGGCGCCCCGCCCGAAAATCTCCAAAGGGCCAAGGACATCTTCGAGGCCGTGGGATCCGTGGTCGTTTTGGACGAGGGACATTTTAACGAAGGCACGGCCGTTAGCGGTTCGGGCCCGGCTTATTTTTTCCTTTTCATGGAAGCCATGATCCGCGGCGCCGTTCGCCTGGGCCTAACCTGGGACGCGGCCCGGGAACTGGTCCTAAAAACGGCCCTGGGTTCGGCCCAAGCGGCCATCGACCTACCCGAGCTTAGCCTGGCCGATCTTCGCGACCAGGTTACCTCGCCCGGAGGCACCACGGCCGAGGGACTTTTGGAACTGGAAGAGGGCGCCCTCACGGCCATGGTTCACCGGGCCCTAAAGGCCGCGTCCGATAAGGGTTCCAAGCTAACCTAGACCCAGGTTGCCTAGACCCAGGTTGCCTAGACCCAGGTTGCCTAAATCGGGTTGGCCCAAAACCAAACCGGCTTTAACCAAAGCCGGTTTGGCCCACCCAACCTTAAGCTTGCCCAAAACGGGCTTTAACTTTTTTCCTGTTTTTCAACCTTTTCGAGGTGTCTTTCATGGCCTTGCAATCTACCCCAGTGATAATCGATCTCGAAGATCGCTTGGAGTGCTACGGCTGCTTTAATTCCGAAGATTACGTTTGCCGCTCATATTGCGCGTTGTCGTTGACCTGCGCCGTCGCCAACAAGAGTTTACTCGATGGCCAGCTAAACGAAGCCCCTTTTCTCTCCCTTACCTAAGGCCAGCTCGCGTTTTTTATCCCAAGTATTTTTGTCCGGATAACGACAACGAACCCTTTTGGGCCAAAACCCAAAAGGGTAAAAACTAAATTTAATCATAATAACCAAGAGCGATGCGGAGTGTCATGACCAAAACCCTCGATTTAGGCGCCTTAACCAAAAACCAAAATCCCCGCCCCATGGCCCCAAGCCCGGCCAAAAAAAGCCTCTGTTTTTCGCTTCTTTTCTTGGCCATGGCCTTATTTTTCACGGCCTGCGCCACCAGTTCCAGACAACTGTGGGAAAAAGAGGTTAGCCGGGGCTGGGCGGCCGGGTTTAAGCCCAAGGATCTCTCGGCCCCGCCTTTTAGGCTGGCAGGCCTGCAAAAGGGCGAAAGCGGAACCGATTTGGTGGTCTATCTCGAAGGCGACGGCCGGGCCGTGGTGAGGGGACGCCCCTCGGCCGATCCCACCCCCTCCCATGCCCAATCCTACGATCTGGCTTTGCTCGATCCCGCCCCGCTGGTTTTGTATCTGGCCAGGGTGGGGCAGTTCATGCCCTCCTACGCCGGGCCCCAATACCAGCTTTACTGGTCTTCGGGTCGGCTGGCCCCCGAGGTGGTCCAGGCCGCGAGCTTGGCCATCGACGAGGTTAAAAGATCCACCGGGGCCCAAAGGGTCCATCTGGTGGGTTTTTCCGGGGGCGGGGGCTTGGCCGTTTTGGTGGCCGCCCGCCGAGATGACGTGGCCAGCCTGGTTACCGTGGCCGGCTTACTTGACATAGATTGGTGGGTCCAAAATAGCGGCTGGCAACCCTTGTCGGCTTCCATTAACCCGGCCAAATACGCCAACCTCGTGGCCAACATACCGCAAATCCACTTTTACGGCACCTCGGATCGGGTGATTCCCCCGACCATGTCCCAGAGATTTAACATGATGGCCCAATTTAGCGACTTTAGCCGCGCGGCCCTGGATCACGATCACTACTCCGGTTGGACGCGTTCCTGGCCCAGGCTGTTAAACGAGTACGTCATTCCCATAAGAAATAGAAACCTTGGCGCGCCCGTGGCCAAGGAAGCCATATAAGATAGCCGATTTTACGATAAATAAGTAATTTATTAATTAACGGAAATTGAATAACCGCGGCTCGCCCTTAAAACTATCGTTAGTTAACCAAATAAATAACGTTTGGCCAAATTCCAAGCCCGGCCAGGGTTCCCCAAAACCCATCGCGCCCATAATCCCCAAGGTCCCCGGTAATCCCCAACGCTCCCCCTGGCCCCCAGCAACTTTGTCTAGCGATAATCCTTCTTTTAGCCTAAAATAATTAAATAAAACTTATTATTTAGTCAATAGAATTTTTTATTAAAGAAATTTAATTAGACTTTTAAAAAAATCATAAACACCTAAACGCGGGTAATCGTTCCCCCATGATCGATTACGCGTATTTCTATTTCCTAATAATTAATAAATTATTATGGTGAATAGTATGTTTAACGCAAAATTAAAAGCCACGATTCTGGCCATAGTAATTTTTATGGCTTTATCGCCAGTATACAAGCTAATAAGCCGAAATTACGCCGAAGGCAACCAGGATAACGGTCAAACAAACGCCGACAAAAATAGGCCAAAGAGAACGATTTTCTTCGCGGGCAAGTACTATGACCAGACCAAGACCCAAGCCTTGGAGCGGCGTTATGGGGATATTCTTGGCTCAATCCAAAGACAACGTTTGGCTCTTGACGCTCAAATAAATGATCGTTTTGATTATTTTGTCTCTAACGTTGATAATTTTCTTGATTGGTTTTATGATCTGCAAAATAGTTCCCTTTATAGTGAGCCAATCAAAGAGGATTCCGTTAAATTTTTAAAATATCAATTAGCCTTAAGACTGCAAAATAATTTTGACCAAAATTTATTTTTAAATGATATAAATGAGCTAAATAACGTAATTTTATCTTTAAATACCAGGCTGGCCGAACTCCAAAGCGAGCTGGCCGCCTGCGAAGTCCCGAGCGCAGCGGGCCGCGTCTCCGACTCCGGCCCCGGGCCTGGGGGCGGAAGCGCTTCCGGGCAAGCCTTGACCCAAGAAGCCCGTTTTTTTCCCCAGGGCCTAATTAAAAGCCAAGAAGAACTTGTCAGGCTCGGCCAAGGCGTAAAGGGTCTGGAAGGGGAGCTTTTGGCTTTGGGCCCCGGCTCGCCCTTAATCGAGACCATTTCCAACCGCGACAGTTTTGTCGTGGCCAAAAACGTCATCGCCTACCCGGCCTCCAACCCCGATTTGCGCCAATTGATTAACCGCCAGAAGTTTAGGGAAGAAATCTTGGAGTCCATCGAACTTAACCGCAAAAGAACCCTCGAGGCCTTGGGCGCCCTTGGCCCAGCGGAAGCGATAACGCTTGGCCCGGCCGATTTGGCCCCAAGCGATAGGCTCTGGGCCCAAAGTTCCGACGGCGATCGCTAAGCCTCCCCAAAAGGCCAAAGCTTATTGGGCCTCTTAAAACGCGCCACGATAGGCCGCGTGTTATGGGCAATAAACAAGTTTTGCCTTGCGTTTTTATATTTTTTCGTTTTCCAGGCAAGAACTTACGGCATGTTTATTGTCCCTTAAATGGACCGGAAATTATTTTGCGTCGCGTTTTTTCGTTTATCGCTGATTATTCCTGGTCGATACTATTCGCTGTGTTCTTTTCGCCCGTATCGTAGCGATTATTCATGGCAGTTGTGACAACGTACGGTTTTTTATCGCGACTAGTCCCGCCGATACGGCATTGAGACGGCAACTAGGGATATTTTAAAGCTCAAGGTAAGCAAGCGCTTTAACCCCATGGTCGGTTAGGACAATTAATTAAAAGCCTAATCACTTGTTTTTAGGCGTTTTTTTTAGAAAAGAAATGTCGCGCGAATAAAAAAGTCTATCCTTGGGTCTAAGGGAGTTGTCAAGATTATTAAACTGGGGTATAATAAGTCTCAAACAAGGCTACCGCGTAAGAATCAGGAAGTTTTTTTCCGGCGTCACGATTGGCGCTTGGCTAAGCCATGATAAAAACCCCCGTTCCGGCCCGCGTCAATTGGCAAAAAACTTGGCCGTTTGTTCGTCAAAAATTTTTGACGATCCAAAAGCCGGTTTTTAGGGCCCAGTTTTTGGGGATCGGCCTTTGGGGATCGGCCTTTGTGGCCCAGTAAGCCAGTGACCGGCCCGGTCCGGGCCGGCCGGGAACGGCCTAGGGCCAGCGGGCGCTTGGGCTGGAAGGTTAGATTGGTTTCAATAAACGGGCCATCTGGCCCCGGTTCGTTATCTTTGGTTTGTTTCGCGCGCGTTTATGGCCGGGATGGATCCCGGTCAAGCCCCGCCCGGTAGGGGAGCGGTTGTTTGGGCCCTTTCTAGGTTTAAGACGGACCCAACTTACGCCAATCCCTAGAACGTCAGGCCCTATTGGGCACGTTCGAACCTACGGTGAGCCTAGCTCAAAACTTAACCCAATAACGCGCGTCCGTATTGGGCAAGTTCAATCGCGGGTAAACTTTCCAGTGGAATCTACCGTTATGGTGCGGTTTACATTCACACCGGAGTTGACCCTTGGTGTTGAGTCTCTTGCTTACCGCTAGAAAAAAAGCTACCATTTTCTGTAAAATATGTTATAATCGCGTTGCTAGCGTGGACATACGCGCTTGTCAGTTCGCGTTACGCGTTTCCCCTTAGATCATTGGGTAAAGTTTGATTTGACGTTGGGCTTGAACCGATTCGTAGATTTTAGACAGTCGCCTAGGTTTTTTAGCCCTTTGCCTGAAAAAGGCCATCAAGGTTTTTCGGATACGTTCGAAGGACGATTCATATCCATTGGTTTTAAACGGGTAACGGAGTGGGGGCATCGACTCCTTGGGTTAAGGGCTTATGACCTTTTTAGTCCGAAGCTTAAGAAAAAAACCCTAAATCCCCCGGCCAAAGCCTTTTAAAAGGCCTCGTTCCAGGACTTGGTTTTCCGATTTCGTCTTGGGGTTTGGTTTTTTGGGGCGGCGGTTTTGGGAAGGTGCCCAGTTTGGCGTTCTTGTTTGGAAGTGTGGGTCAGGCAATCGCCTGCCCTTCGGGACCGTTCAAATCTCTTTAGTCCCATTTGGGGCGGGGCCGGTCGGCTCTCAAGAATGGTCTAGGTCGCGTTTGTCGCGCGTCTTTTAGCCTCCAAAGGAAAATGGGGGCAAACATATCAATCCCGACTCTGTTAGCGGGTTCTATTTTTGGAGATTTTTTATGAAAGTCGATGCTAAGGCCTTTAAGAAGGCCCGCGAAGAGCGTCTTTTGAGTATCACCGCTTTGGCCCAACTGGCCGGGGTTTCATCCAAGTCCATATATCGCATGGAAAGTGGTGGAGCCATCAAGCTTTTAACCTTTAGGAAGCTCTTATTGGCCTTGGGTTACACCGTGGCGGATAAGGATCGTTTCATCATCGAGGAGTAATCCCGGCAACCCTTGGCCTTCGACTGGGGATTTGGAGGGTCGGTGGCCGGTCGTTTCCTTGTAGGTCAATCGCGAAAATTACTTAAAGACAATTAACGACT
>JAITLH010000331.1 GCA_031277995.1 Deltaproteobacteria bacterium | reverse complement strand
GATTCTGGCCGCCGTCAAAAGAGGCGGAGGGGTGGTGGAGGAAAAAAAATATTCTGGGAGGGAAAAATTTTTTTATAAGGGATAATCAGGCCCTAGAGTCAGATTACGTTAACGCTTTTTTCAAAAAAAAGTACCACGTAAGGGCGTTTAAATTTAACAAATTCCAACAAATATTTATCAATCTACCCCTACCCACCAATCCTGGAATTTTTGGCTGGCCAGCTCGTCGAGTTTGACGATCTCCCCAATCATGGGGCTAACCGTCTTGAGGTTTGACTTAAGGGAGGCGGCCTTAAAGCGAACGAAGGGATCGTCCCAGGCGTGGCGGGCGATCTTGAATTTGCCCGAATGGACCGGCATGGCCGCCCCGGCCAACATGTCCAGGGCGCTTTGGACCGATTCCTCGGGGGTCATGTGGATTAGTTTCCAGCCGGGATCGTATTGGCCGCATTCGACTAGGGCCAGATCCACCGGGCCCAGTTTTTGGCCAAATTCTTTGTATTGGGGCAAATAACCCCCATCCCCGGTATAGAAAATTTTCTTCCCGTCAAACTCGAGTAAAAACCCCGTCCATAAGCTTTGGTTCCACGTTAAACCGCGGCCGGAAAAATGCCTGGCCGGGACGAAGGTAATTTTTAGATCCTCGGCGGGCTCGAATACGTCCCACCAGTCGCCTTCAAAAATTAAGGCTTCATCGAAACCCCATTTGTCGAAGTGGGCCCCCACCCCGAGGGGACAAATAATCTTGGTGGAATCGTTTTTTAGGGCCATGACCGTGGGGTAATCTAGGTGATCCCAGTGATCGTGGCTAAAAAACAGGTAATCGATCTTGGGCAGATCTTCAACCTTGTAGCCATGGGTGCCCAAAAACGCCTTGGTGGTAAAGGAAACCGGCGAGGCGGACTGGCTAAGCGTGGGGTCGAAAAGAAAGGTTTTTCCCTTAAGCTTAATCAAAAAGGCCGAGTGGCCAAACCAAACCAAGGAACCGTCGGGCAAGTTTTTTAAGTCGGTGTTTTTTACCGACGGCAGCGGCGCCGATGGCGTTTGCCTGGGCCTGGGGAAAATAATGGTCTTTAACCCGTAGAAAAACCCCGCGTTCCCATTCCCCCCGGAAACCGCGGTGGGTATTAGATTTTGAAACTTCCCGTCCCGGTAATTGGGCGAGGCCAAAACCCTTTCCAGCCTGGCCCCGGAGGGGACGGCCCCGAATTTATCCTGGTTTAAAAAGACCAAAAGGCCCAGGGCCAATATGACCGCCAGGCTCCCCATAATCGCCAAAGCCCCCACCATGAACTTCCTCCACCTTGGCCAAAACTTTTTCTTCAACGCTCCCTACCCCAAACAAAACTCGCCCAAAGGCTCAGATACCGACCAAAGCTTGTCTCCGACCAAAGCTTGGCCCCGACCAGGCCGGATTCCGACCAGGCTTGGCCCAGGCCAGGCTTGGCCCCGACCAGGCCGGATTCCGACCAAAGCTTGGCCAAAAATTTGGCGCCCCTAAGAGCGCGATTATCAAAGTTAACCAGAGAGTGATTTTACGCCAAAACCAAGGATTTGGCAAAGCGCGTCGGCGTTTGGTCGTTTCATGGTTTCGCCATCTTCTCCGTCTCGGGCCATTGGCTTACCGCCCCTTGGGACCAAGGGACCCATGATTTACGGTTTGGGGGAAAATCGGCTTGACGTTATGGCCACAAAGACCAAAATAATATTTTTACTTCACATTTTTTTCGAAAATGTTTATCCTTAAAGGTGACCTATTTGATTAACCAGGTCTGGAGTTTTTTTTGAACCACAATCTAGCCTACCCTGGCCAAACTTATCGCCTTAAAGGGGATTTTGGAAGTGGGTAAATATTCCCTAAGCCACATAATATATGGATTAACTGGAGTTTTATATGGAATTTCGTAAAACGCTTGATATTCAAAGAGAAATATGGGACCTTAGGGCCAAGACTTTTCCCAGGTATTCCCCGGAACCTGGCAATTACGAGTCGCGCATGCTTAAACTGGCCCAGGGCATTGGGGCCGATTTTTCTGACAAAACCGTCTTGGACGTGGGCTGCGGGGCGGGCATGTACACGCTCAGGTTAGCCAAGATGGCCGGTTTCGTAACCGCCCTGGACATTTCCGAGGAAATGCTCTCGATAAACGAAAAGGACGCCAAGCGGGAAAAAATCACCAACATCGAATACCTTCACCAAGATTGGCTTGATTTTAACCCCAAACGAAAATACGACTTAATTTTTTGCGCCATGACCCCGGCCCTTCAAACCCTTGAGGGAAAACTTAAAGTCTTGACCTTTCGCGGGGCCCAAGTGGTTTATTTTGGTTACTCCAAACCGATGAATAACCATGTCCTAAACGCCTTTTCCGAGATTTACGACCTTAAGCTTAAGCCCTTTAAGTCCGCCCCGGATCAAAGACTTTTTCTCGAAACCCAGGGGGTCATATACAAAACCGGCCAACTTTCCGGGAGCTGGGACAAAGTCCTGTCCAAGGAAGATTTTCTCGTAAATCTCGCCGCCGTCGTGGCCTTCCAAGGCGGGTCGCTTAATAACCTTGAGCTGGACGGTTTTTTGGAAAAATTTAGCGACGGTCAGGGAAAATACCGAGAAATAGTCGATTACCAAACCGAGGTCATCGTCTGGACAAATTTTTAGCCAGAAAAAAGGTCCCAAGCCCGGCCAAGGCCTTTTTTTTTACGTTCCGACCATGAATACGTAGTGACCATAAACGCATCGTTACCATGAATTGGCATTTTTACTCGAACGGGAAACTTTATTTTTTAGAACCTGTTATTTTTTAAGAGACTTTTATGGACAAAATACTCTCACAAAGCCAAGATTTTTCTGAAATACGTTTAAATGGCTTTCAATACGTTGATAAAACGCAATATATCTACAATCTTTTGAACATGGAAAAACCCTGCCTGTTGGCCAGGCCTCCTTTTTTTGGCCTGCCACTTTTTGTCAGCGCCACCCGGGCCGTCCTTGACGGGAGGCGCGAGCTTTTTACCGACCTATGGATTGGCAAAAGCGATTATGATTTTGAGCCCAGGGACTACGTTTACTTAAATTTCAACGATATCAAGTGCGACAGGTTATTCCAAGTCAGAAAGTATTTGTTTGCCGTAATCAAAAAGGCAGCCAAAGCCCACGGCGTCGGCCTTTACCATAAGCCGACCGTGAGGGACCCGCGCAACGACTTTAAATATACCGACATTCTACTAAGGCCCATGGAGAAACTTGTCTCCGAGATTTTTCTCAAAAACGGCCATAAACCCGTCACGATCATAATCGAGGGCTATGACACCCCGGCCTTACAGTTTCTTTCGCGATCCCCAGAATTGTTACTGGACTTGGGTGACGAATTAGGGTTTTTGTACCAACAATTAGTCATAAACGACCAGACCGGTTTGGTCTTTTTTGCCGGGGAGAACCGCTGGAATATTGGCGCCGACCCAAAAGACAAACAGCCCGTTACCGATTTAAGCTTTGACCCCAACTTCGCGAACGCGTGCGGTATTACCGATGAAGAATTTAGGACCTATTTCGCCGCGCCCTCCAAAGAGGCCATAAGCGACCTCATAATCGATAAAATCCTTGGACCCAAGGCCGACGTCGCCGATTTAAAGGCGCTTTTGGATGAATGCTATGGGGGCTTTACCTGGAACGGGACCGATAGGCTCTTAAACCCCTACTCGACCATTGAGTTTTTTAACCAAGAAGCCCTAAAAAACTTTAGCGAAGAAACCATTTCCCCCTCCACCCTAGAGTATTTAAGGCAAAATCCACCGAACCTCCCAAAAATCTTTACCAAAAAAACGCACCTGGGTTCATTAACCAAACCACATAAGCGCCTAAAACTAACCCCGGAAACGCAGATGTTTCAGCGCGGCCTTTTGCGCTGGGAACGCCGCCTTACCATTTACAACTTGCCTTTAGTAAGCCTTTATTTTCCCAATCTCGAGGTTAAATGCTCGGTTATACCGGTTTTGCTAAACTTCTCCGAGCCCATGCTTCCGTTTAAAATGATCCGCTCCCTGGGTGAGAGTTTTAAAAAGGCCCTTTACGATGGGGACGCTCTCAAGACCAAGGTTGTTTTCTACCAATTGGCCAAGGCTTCTCCACTAAAAAGAGAGCACGATTTTTTCGATTACGGAATAAACCTGATTTTTTATCTCCTGGCCATCTCGGACCAAAGCCTGCAGGCCTTAGATGACTTAACTCCCCTCGAATTCGCCTTTTCTCGCCACCAAACCCAAGAGCCTGAATTCGACGGCCATTTAATACTGCCGCGTTTTGTTTCAAAATCCGGCGACCCGCGAATCGACCAGGTTATTGAAAAAGAATACCCCCCCGCGGACGAAATCAAAGCCAGCGTCCTAGAACAACTCTGCCCTACCCTTGACCCGAAAAAGCTGACCATGACCGTTTGGGAAGTTGACTTTAACTGTAAAACCAAGAGAATCAAAACCTTCTTCAAAAAGCTTTAAGACCAGCCGCCACAAAAAAGGGCCCCAACGGGCCTTTTTTGTGGCTGTTTTTAAGTAAACGCTCTTAAGCTCAATTATTTGCCCCGAACCGGTCGTTTTTTCCGACTGGAAACTTAAAGAAAACTTGGGATAAAGTAATATTTTTATAATTTTTTAAAACTTTAAAAACCAAGATAAAATATTAACCAGATTAACGCTAAGTTATAAATGTACCGTGGGCATTTAAAAATTACTCAAAGTAGTCATAGAATTAACCGGAGTGGTTATGAAGCGTACTTACATAGGTTGTTATTTTGACTACCTTTTTGTCCAAATAAGCGGTTAATTTTAAAAAGGCGTTTTTCGGGTTGACATTTTCTTAATCGGGTGGCAAAATGAACACGTCGCCATTGAAGGCGAACTGAAACGACCTGTAGGTTGTCTCGACAAAGGGCTCGAAGCCCCAATCGGTCCATGATCGTTGTGGTTTGACCACTTTAGTATAGAAAAAAATTTTGCCCCGTTTGCCTTAAGGAGCGCGGAGGATTGTCGCGCCGGGCCTGGGAGCGAATTTTGGCCACGAAGGCTCTACCCGCTTTTTTTTCACATAACGCGACGAGGATGGTTTTAAGAGCGCTATCTTGAAGAGAGCGCCAAATCGTCTTTTATCTAAGCCACGAAGGCTCCGACCTCGATTTTTCGAGGCTGGCGTTCTTCGTTTTTTTTTGGCCTCGTCAACGCGCCACAAAAAAGCGTTTTGAAAATAAAATTTCTATTTTCATCAACAAATTTACAGTCTTTATGGCAGGAATTCGCAAATGACAAACAAAATTTCAAAACTAGCTATCCAAGCTTGTCTGTTGGCCGTCACCCTACTGATAGCCGGACCCGTCATGGCTCACTTTGGCATGGTCATTCCCTCAACCCCAACCGTGATGGAAACGGCTGACGCCAATATCACCCTGGAAGTTAAATTTTGGCACCCCTTTGAAAATAGTGGCATGAACCTAGTGACGCCAAAGTCCTTCCAAGTCTACCTTGGCGGCCAAGCCACGGATCTACTCTCCACCCTCAAAAAGACCGAGCAATCGGGCCTTACCACTTACGAGGTGGCCTACAAAATCCAAAAGCCGGGCGAATACGCCTTTGTCATGGAACCGCAACCCTACTGGGAGCCGGCCGAAGATAAGTTCATCATCCATTACACCAAGGCTTACGTGGACGCCTTCGGGGACGACGAGGGCTGGAATGAGCCCATTGGGCTAAAAACCGAAATAGTGCCCATGGTTAAGCCCGGGGCCTTATACGCCGGAAACGTTTTTACCGGGAAGGTCTTACTGGACGGAAAACCCGTGGCCGGCGGCGAAGTCGAGGTTGAATGGTATCCCGGCCCCGATAAAAAAGGCCAAGCCCCTTACGAATCCATGGTCACCCAGGTCGTCATCACCGACGACGAAGGTAACTTTAATTTCGCGCCCCCGGTTCCCGGTTGGTGGGGCTTTGCCGGCCTTAACGACGCCGATTACAAACTAAAAGAAGGTTCCGACGACAAGGACGTTGAACTGGGAGCCATTTTGTGGCTTTACTTCCATGAGTTTCAAAGCGCCGTTAGCGCGAAATAGCGATTTGACGGCAAAAGCCCGAATTTGGCCGGCCAAGATCTTATCGTGACCGGCCAAAAGGGATTTAAGCGTTTACGGGGATTTTTAAAACGAGCTAAAGATTATTTAAGCGCTTAAGTGATTGAACAAAATCGACGAAAAAATTTTTTAAGCGCTTAAGCGATTTTTAAAAAGCATTAACGCGTTTGATCGGTCATAAGAAAATTTAAACGGTCACTTAAATAATTTATTAGTCAGGAAAATAATTTAACGGGTCGGGTAAATAACTTAAACGGTCATTAAAAATTACAACTTTTACCCAATGCCGTGGCCCGACTAAGGGCGGGTAATGGCATTGGGATGGTAAAAAAAATGAAAACGAATCGAATGGTTTTACTGGTCGCCTTGGCGGCGGCCGGCCTGGTCATGATCCAGGCCGTAAGGGCCCAAGCCCACGCGGTTTTTATTTTCGCCTGGGGCGAGGGAGACCAAATCTGCACGAATAGTTACTTCTCCGGAAAAAGCCCAGTCAGACAAGGAACGGTATTGATTCAAGACTCCGCCGGAAAACAACTCGATAGCGCCAAAACCGACGACAAGGGAGACGTTTGCTTTAACCGTCCCCAGACCACCTCGGATCTCACTTTCGTGGTCGAGGCCGGGGAAGGCCATAGGGCGGAATTTAAACTTAGGGCGGAAGACTTACCCCCTTTGGAAACCTCCGCGGCACCGACGGGACCCGAAACCTCAGGTGACGCAAGCGCGTCGGCCACCCCATCGGGGAACGCGGGGACTGCCTCCGTCCCCGCGGGGTCGGGCGCGAACTTGGACGAATTTAGAACCATGTTTCGCCAGGAACTTGGCGCGCAATTGGGCCCCATAACCCGGGCCCTAACCGAGGCCGACGACAAATCGCCAACCCTCAAAGACATCATCGGTGGCCTGGGTTGGCTGGTCGGCATTTTTGGCTTGGCCTGTTGGTATTCCGGCCGGAAATTAAGGCAAAAAACGCAAACTATTTTAAGTAAATGATTTCGAGGTTCTCCCATGCATATTTCTGAAGGCGTCCTATCCGCTCCCGTGCTTATCGCCGGGGCGGTCCTAACCGCGGGCGGGCTCGTGGCCGGCCTTAGGAGCATCCGATCCGAGGATATTCCCAAAGCCTCCATTCTCTCGGCCGTGTTTTTCGTGGCTTCGTTGATCCACGTAAATATCGGGCCCAGTTCAACCCACCTTGTCCTAAACGGCTTAATCGGGGTAATCATGGGGATTGGGGCCTTTCCCGTCATCTTCCTTGGTTTACTCCTCCAGGGCTTACTTTTTAGCTTTGGGGGCATGACCACCTTGGGAATAAACACTTTTAACATGGCCGCCCCGGCCGTGCTTTTTGGCTTCCTGTTACGCCCGTTCATTAACTCCAAAAGCTTGGCCGTCTCAACCATAGCCTCCATGCTGGGCGGTTCCTTGCCCGTCCTCACCTCGGCTTTGCTGGTGGCCTTGTCGTTATTTCTTACCGGAGAACAGTTCCTGGCCGTGGCCTATGAAGTCATAATCGGCAACCTACCGGTGGTGATTATCGAAGCCTTCGTGGTCATGTTCTGCATTAGGTTCCTTAAAAAGGTCCGCCCGGAGGTCCTGGAACCCCAGCTGGAACAATTCCCCCAAGCGGCCTAAGCCAAAAAACTTACCCGCGTCGCCTCGGGGCCCAAAGCGGGCTTTGGGCCCAATGACTAGGCGCCCCAAGCCAGGCTTGACGGTTCCCTAAAAACCAAGCCCCGCTTGACCAAAAAAATAAAAGCCAGAGGGGCGTTTCCCGATCATGACGATCGCGAAACGCCCCTCTTTTTTTTTCGCTTTATTTAAGGCTTGACTAGGATACGGGCTAGAGCTTATGGCGTTCCTTATCTCGGCGAGCCATTTCAATAATCTCGGAAACGGAAGGTGGCGGGGTTGGGTGATGGCTTAAACACCTGGCCGCCTTGAATTTGACGGGCGTATTGTTCTTGGAAAATGACTCCGACAGCCCGAAAAACTCACTGGTCTGGAGTTCGTTTACGCCAATAATCCCCATATTCCTGCAACTTTCAATGTCGGTCGCTGATTTTTGGCTGCCAAAGAATTGATTTTTGCAATTGGTCACGACCCCATTGTCTATGCTTTTTACGGCTTGCGTGGCCAGGATTACGCCGCAACCATACTTTCTAACCTTGTTGACAAGCCCTAATATGGGCTGTTTGGATGGGTTGGACTTTCCCGAGGGGACAAAATCCCTGGCCTCGTCGATGGCCACGAGGTAAGACAAGGGATTGGCCTCGGTTTTTCTGGGGCGTTTGGTTAACCAAGTGAATATGTCTGACAAAAGACCCTGGACGAAAGTCTGTTTGGCGGTGTCCGATTCCATGGCCTGGAGGTTGACAATGGAGAGCCTGGACTTGCCGCTGGGCGAAACAAACAAATCGTCAATGGAAGTGGCGTTTTTCCCCTTGAGCTCCGGGTTAACGTTAACCGCCGCGTTTAATTCTTCGAACATTTTTTTAGCCAGTTGAGTCGCTTGGAGGCCTTGGTCGTCAACGATATCTTGCGGCAAATCTTTAAGGCATTCAATTAAATCAACGATATTAAAACTATCTTTGGTAGTGTTTCGACAAATATACCTAATTACCAGAGAAATTAAGCCATCGGTTCTAATGTTATCCATTATCTTAATACCTTTAACGGAAGATAAATTGTCTTTGATTACTTCGACAATTTGTTCCAAAACATCGTCATCGTTAATGGGCGTTTTAATTTTAGGGATAACCGGGGAGATTAAGGGGTTACCGTTGGAAGCCTTTGGGGTCCAGATAATCGTTTCCGTGTTGGAAAAATACCGCTGGGCCCTTTCCTTTTCTTCAGGCGACATAGCCTCAAAAACGTCTTTATCCCAGGGTTTTCCCAAATAGCATAGATCCCCGGTGGAGTCGATAATGACCGCCGAGGTACCGCCCAAAGAAGCTTGCTCAATAATCCGGCGCAAAAGAACGGTCTTTCCCGAACCGGTGCCGCCAAATATGACCGTTTGGTTCACCAGATCTTTCGAAGATAAGTATAATTCCCGATTATCGTACCCGCTTTTGACGGTCCCTATGAGTAGCCGGGGCGCTTCAGGTTTAACTTCCCCGGACTTTGGCAAAGGCGCGTCGGCTGGTAGTTTTCCGCCTAAGCTCGCGTCTTTTACGGACAGAGCGGTTTTGTCCAAAATCGTTTCGCCCACCCCCGAGGCGATCGGCTCAATAAACCCATTTGGGTTTACTGGCTCTCCCGGCCCCTGGGGTTCCAAGGGGCTTGGCGAGGCGGCCTCGGCCAAGGGAATTTGACTTATCTCGGGGGCTGGGACGGTTTCAATGGCCCGGCCCGCGTTTGGCGGGAAGGGGTGACCGGGAATTTCAAATGGGGTTAACGCCCCGGGCCCAAGGTCCAAAAGCCATTCCAAATACTCGGCCAGGGGCTTTATGGCGTAAATGGGCCTTCGAAAGATGACCCAATCCAAAAAAAAGTTGACCAAGTTTTGGGAGCCGCCAAACTCCAGGGAAACTTTGTAGAGGGCGTACAATACCCTAAGATCGTCGTCGGATAAGTGAAGCCATTGGCCATGGCTATCCTCGAAGGTTTTGAGTTTCGTTTCCGTGACTTTACCCGTCGGAAGTTCGCTAAAACGAATGACGGCCAAGCGTCGCTGGGGTAAATTCTTGTCTATTCCCGACTGGGTGATGGCCGTGGTCAAACGGGCCTGAAAAGCCCTGGAATTGTCGTGCAAAATGGCCCAAATACTTAAACAATTATCCGCGGCCCCATCGTTGACGTAAAAATGCCTCAAGAAACAAAAAGAACGGTAGGTTTTGTGAAGGGGGCCACTGTCATCCCCAACCACCACTTGCTCTTGGCCGGGTAAATCAAGGGAATTGGCGAAGGTTTCCGAGACGACGGTCAGGGCTTTAACCCAAAACGAATTTTCGGAATCGGCCGATTTAATTTCCCCAAGATCGCAGCCCGCGTAATGGTTACCAAAGCTTTCTTCCAAGGATAAAAACTGTCCGATTTTATCCTCCGGGGCTTGAACTTGAATTCCCTGAGTAACGTCACGTAAACTTTGACACTCCAAAACTTCTTCGCGGCCAACGCAATAATTTCTGAAAGCGTCGGCTTTCTTTAAAAGGTC
>JAITLH010000148.1 GCA_031277995.1 Deltaproteobacteria bacterium | reverse complement strand
CCGTCTTAAAAACGCTGCCGCGTCCGTACTCGCTTTCGACCACGATGGAGCCCTGCATCAATTCGACCAGGTCCTTGCAGATCGACAAGCCCAAGCCCGTGCCCTCGATGGATTTTTGGTTAATTTTGTCGACTTGGTTGTAGACCCCAAAAATCCAGTTCAGATCGCTGTTTTTGATGCCCCGGCCGGTATCCGAAACGGTCATGTTCAAACTGGCTTGGTCACCCTCGGACTTGGAGCTCACGGTGAGCTTGACCTGCCCCATCTCGGTATATTTGAAGGCGTTGGAAAGGAGGTTGGTCAAAATCTGCTTGACCCTTAGCTCGTCGCCAAACAACATCGAGGGGATGTTTTCGTCCACTTCCAGGACGAATTTAATGGGCTTGTTTCCGATGCGGACGATATTGAGGCTGATGGCGTCGCTCAATAGGTTGGCGAAACTGTAGGGGGCGGGGTAGAGGACGAATTGCCCGATCTCGACCTTGGTCAGATCCAAGATGTCGTTTATGATCGATAAAAGCGTCCCCCCGGCCGCGTTGATCTTGGCCAAATTTTCCCTGGTCCCGTCGGGAAGCTTGTTTTGGAGTTCCAACTTGCTTAGGGCCAAAATGCTGTTTAGGGGGGTCCTAATCTCATGGCTCATCTTGGCCAAAAAAGAGCTTTTGGCTTCCGAGGCGGCCCGGGCTTTGCTGGCCTCGATTACCTCGGTCTGGTCGTTTAAAAGCACCAACGTGCCCGAGGTTTTGACCTCCGGATCGACCAAGGGGGTGATCCTGATGACAAAGGATCTGGGCTCGCTTTCCTCGGCCCCAAAGTCGATGATCTGCTCCAAAACCGCCGGGGTTTTGGCGTCCACGGCCTCGTTTAAGGCGTTTTCGAAATCGGCCATCTCGTGGGTCGAAAGAAAGTTTTGGAAAAGCTCCCTTAGGGTCCGGCCGGTAATCAGGCCCATGTGGGGAATGTTTAAAAGCTTTTGGAAGATCGTCGTCGCGTACAACAGCCGCTTGGAGCCATCGAAGACCAAAAAGGGGTTGGGGCTATTTTGCAAGATCAGATCAAGGAAGATTTCGCGGCTGGTCTTTTCGGCCGAAATGACCATCGACAAATTCATGTTGTTGGCCGTGGCTTCCTTGGTCCTGGCTATGAGCTTTTGCAAAAAGGTATGCTGGCGGTTGATTTTTTTGTATTCCCGCCGAAGCCTTTTGAGCTCAAGGTCCAAGGCCACGTATTCCTCGTTTGAAGGTGTATAGCCTATTTCAATCAATTTCAAGTCTCCCATCCCGGTCCCCTACCCAAATAAGGCGAGGCCGCCCATATTGGGGTAAGTCCCGGCGGTAATCGCGAAAAAGCCGCCGACTAAGTTGGTTTTTGGCCACCGGGCCACGGCCCAGGGCCTTTGGCCCATGGGCCATGGCCTTTGGGTAAGGCCCTGGGTTTAGGTCCATTTGGCCGGCCCCCAAAGGGTCAAGCCTTTTGGACTTTTTTTAAAAACCAAACTTAAAAGGCCAGATATTTTTCGCTTTTTTGCTTTTTTGAGTAACCGCTTAGGTAAACGGTCCTTCCAAAAAAGCTATTTTTCGCTCGGAAAAATTAAAACCTGCAGCAGGTCAGGGACAAAGAATGAAACCCGTTGGGGGGACCTTTTTGGTCGCCGATCCTTGGGCAGATTTCGCCTCCGGTATAACTTAGCGAGTACGGAGTCATTTGGCTTAGGATGTTTCTGAAGCGGTTAATTTCGGCCATGTAGTCAAGGCCCAGGGAGATATGCCGGCCCTGGCATGAATGGATAAGGCAAAAATCAAAGGCTTCCCACCTAAGTTCCTCGGCGAGATCGGCGGCGGATTTAATGACGTCGAATTCGTCATAACCGGCCAGGCCCAGGGTTGAGTTTTTCCTGATGTCCCTGGTGCAGATAACGTGTCCCCCGCTTTTTTGCTTCAAAATCAAGATGGGTTCCCAATAACCCGCGTCGGGGTGTTCCACGATTAAAGGCACCGTGTAGCTAAAATCCATTTCTTTGTCGATTACCAGGCCCAGCGTGGCCAGATAGGCTATGGCCGGTATGCCGTTGATTTCCTCGATCACGTTTTCCGTGCAGGAAGTGACGATGGCCTTGCGTTTCAAAAACTTGTTTTCCGGCAACTTGTATATGGAAAACTTGGGCTTTATGGGCCCGTCAAACAAAACCAAGGCCGCCCGGTTCATGTATTTTTGTCCGTTATGGATTAAACAACCGTGTTTGAGAATCGATTCGAGGTCGCAGCCCAAGGCGCCAAATACCGGGCAATCGCCCACCACCGTGTTTAGGCTGGTCACCAGCCGATCGGGGTGAAAAACCGAACTTTGCCTCGAGCCCAAAAGGTAGGCTAGCTTGGGCGGATTGTCGAGCTTGCTGGCGGCGCTCCGATAAAGGTCAATGATGGCTTCGTGATTGATCTGGCCGAAATCTTCCGACAGGGCCGTGGAAATCCTAATGTCTTCCCCGGTCAAGACCATGAGCGTCAGGTAGCTAAACTCTTTTTTGTGCAAGGGCCCGGCGCTGACGTTGGAATTGACGCCAACGATGTCGAAGTTGACGCTTTCCGACAAGGCCGGCAAGAGATCGGGATCCAAAACGGTGGTGTCGCCGAAAATAAAGCCGACGGAATTAGCCGAAAGGTTGGTATCCGGGGCCAATTGGGTCAGGAGATCTTCCACGGCCACTTGGGCGTCATCCACTTCGTTGGTTTGGGCGATAATCGTCCTGGGCATAAACTTAACCAAAAAATCCAAAAGAAAAACGGTTCGAAACGATCCGACAAGCCAACTAGGCCAAACGAGGGCAAACCAGACATGGCTGGCCAAAACGGCCCTGGCCGGCGCGGTCCTTGG
Organism: Deltaproteobacteria bacterium; assembly: GCA_031277995.1. Classification (GTDB taxonomy): domain Bacteria; phylum Desulfobacterota; class Desulfarculia; order Adiutricales; family Adiutricaceae; genus JAIRNQ01. The sequence goes on along the minus strand of JAITLH010000148.1, from coordinate 26,194 downwards.
CCTTGGCGGGCCCCGGGGGCGCGGTTAACCGGATCGTTTTCCCAATGGTCCTAAAAAATGGCCCTAAAAACGGTAGCCCTTGACCTCGGAGAATTGGTCTTGGACGGACTCAAAGGCCTCGACCACCTTGGGGTCAAACATGGAGTTTTTTTCCGAAATGATGACCCGGCAGGCGTCCTGATGGCTCATGGGCCTTTTGTAAACCCTCATGTCAACCAGGGCGTCGAAAACGTCGGCCAAGGCCATGATCCGGGCGCAAAGCGGGATTTCCTCGCCCTTCAAACGTTTTGGGTAACCCTTGCCGTCCCACCTCTCGTGATGGCACTCGGCGATGAGGATGGCCATTTCGTGGTAAGACTGGCCGGGCACCTTGGAGAAGATGTTTCTGAGCATCTCCCCGCCCACGGTGGTGTGGGTTTTCATGATGTTGAACTCATCGTCGTTTAACAACGTGGGCTTAAGCAAAATGACGTCGCTTATGGCGATCTTGCCCACGTCATGGAGCGGGGCGGCCCGGGTCATCATGTCCACGGTAAATTCCGTTAACTCGGACTTGTATTCCTCGCGCCGGAAAAGCTCCTGGGCCAGGATCTGCACGTATTTCGAGGTCCTCATGACATGGCCGCCCGTGCTTTCGTCGCGGTATTCGATCATGTCGGAAAAGGAGGCGATTATGCTGTCCTCAAGGAGACGGACCTTGCTCTCGAGTAACCTATTGTAGGTCGAGAGATTGAGGTGGACCTCGATCCGGTGCTGCAAAATATCCTTGTCGGCCGGTTTGGTGATAAAGTCGACCGCGCCGTTTTTAAGCGCCTTGACTTCTATCTCCGTGTTTTGGGTGGCCGTCAAAAAGATGATGGGCACGTGCTTTAAGGCCAAGTTCTTTTTGATCTTGAGCATGGTCTCAAAACCATCCATTTCCGGCATGTCAAGATCCAAAAGGATTAAATCGGGCACGATCTGATAGCAAATCAAAAGGGCCTGCGACCCGGACTTAGCCAAAGAGACTTCGTAATTTTCTTCCAGCAGGGCGTTAATCTGCTGTAAAGTAACTAAATTGTCATCCACGACGAGAATGTTATTCATAATAAACTCTAAAAATGTGAATTGAAAGTTTTATATATATAAACGTACTTGCGTACGGGAAAGTTAATTATCATGGAATAGACAAATAAATTAATAACTCGACTTAACTAGGTTACGTTAAGTTAAAATAGGCTAAGCTAAGGCTAAACAAAGGCTACGCTAGGCTAAATAAAGACCGCGCCATGTTAAACCAGGATAAACTTGGTTAAACAAAGGCCAAAACAAGCGAAACAAAGGCCGTAAAGTCTCAAATGTCAACCGTCAAGTAAACGATTCTTTTTAGCTCCAAAAGAATCTATTTTTGTCTTCCAAGAATGGTTCTTAGTAAGCCTGGTAAGACCATGCTTACAAAGTAACCGGCTTTAAAGGCCATGGATAAACCCATTGGCTACCATAAGTTGGGTAATGTTAATCCACGGGTATGCCCATAAAAAACCTAAATGTCATGGCCGTCGTAATCTTCGGCTCGGAAAGGTTCGTTTGGGCCCATTTTAAAGAAACGGGAGACTATCGATTGGACGTTTAACTCCATAAAGCCAAACGAGGTTTCCCCATCAAAAAGGCTGACCAATTAGGTTCTTTTGACGCCAGGGCGTTTAAGGCCAAAGATCGGTCCGGAAAAGCCCAAAAAAATTTGGATTGGGAGGGCCAAATTAGGTTTGGGCGGACCCGGAACCCCGATCGCGACTTAAGGGAAAACCTAGTTTTTTTTTGGAAGCTTAGCCCTTAAGCCCATGGTTTTTGGGTTTTTAACCATTCGCGGTCGGCTTAACGCCGTCCTTGGGTGGCTTGGGGCTTGGCCCAAAAAAACTTTGTCGGTTTTTTCGTCCCCGGCGGTTTTTAAATTGCTTTCAAAATTGGGTGCCGATTCGGTTTTAAAACTAAACGAGTAATCGCCTAGTTTTGTAAAGATTATACGATAAGAAAATCTGGCGGGCAATATCGGCTTTGGATTAAAAGGCCTTATAAAAATAGTAAATAGACAATTAATTATCGTATAAATATTCACTCAATTTTTTTATAGCTAGATAATATTTTATAAAAATTTTTATAGGTAATTTTGACTTTACTCAGAACAATAAAAAGACTAAAATAACTAGATCTTTTTAGTTAATGGACCTTATAATCGCTTAAAAAATTTTTTTATCGACAGGAATTTTTTTTATTTTTTTTTCGTTTTAGGTCACAAAAAGTTCATAAAATTCTCAAAATTATGCTGAACGATCGTTCGTCACAGCAAATTTCTTGAAAACAACCAAACATTTTTTAAGCTTAAAAGCCTCTCTTTTTCGCTTTTATCCATATGGCATAAGGACTTTTTTAAATTTCGCAATGGCCAAATTACTCATGTCGGTTCATGTCAAGCTAAAAGTATAATGAATTCAATGGTTTAGCTAAACGGACGATTTGGCCGGGTTTTTCCCAGCCCAAATTCATCGGTTTAATTTGAGTAAAAACGTTGGGCCAGGCCAGGCCTCGCGGCGGAGACAACTATCCGTTATTTATCGAAAAAATGAAAAAAAGAGCGGGCGGATTCAGTGGCGGGAATTTTCGGCGGGTTGGGAAATTTGCAAAAGCAAGAGTTTGCCATCGTTGGTAATTTTTCCTGATTCTTTCAACCGTTTCATGATTCTGGTCACGCTCACCCGGTGGGCGCCGACCAGAAAACCCAGGTCTTCATGGGTCAATTGGAGGTCCAGAGCGTACGTTCCGACGTCCCTTTTTACCCCATGTTCCCGGGCCACGTTCATCAAAACGGCGTAAAGTTTTTCTTCCAGGTGGATCTGGCTCATCGCTTCGATTCTCTCGGTTAGGTTGGCTATCCTCCCGGCCATGTTTTTGACCACTTTTAAAGCGATGGCCGGTATGTTTAGGATCATGTCCTCAAAGGCTTTCCTGGAAAAGCCGCAGGTCACCACCTTGTTAAAACACCAGGCGCTGACCGGGTAATAATAGTCGGTTTCCAGGTCGTTTAGGATATATTCCCCCAGGCAATCGCCGGGCTTACGGATGTCCATGATGATTTCGGTCCCGTTTTCCATGACCCGGCTAAGCCTGATGTTGCCGGTCTTAATCAGGTAGATGCTTTTGGCCGGATCGCCCTGGGAAAAAACCGGTTCGCCCGGCTCAAAGGTCTGCCGATGGGCCCGGGAGGCCACGGCCACGAGTTCTTCATGCTTAAGCCCGGAAAAAAGCCACAGGTTGCCGACGCAGACGTCGGACCACTGTTGGCAATCCTCGGGTTTTAGGTTATCGCAGGGGCAGGGCATCGCTATCACCCGTAAGGAGGCCGTCCTTACCAAAAAAGGTGTCTCGTTTCCAGCCTAAGGCCAGAAAAAACTTCCGTGGAAAAAGGGGACTCGTTTCCAGCCTAAGGCCAGAAAAAAATATCCGGGGAAAAAGGGGACTTTTTTTAACCGATTTTGCGAAAAAAACTTCCGGCCCGGGGAAGTTTAGGCCGGAAGCCACGGCCAAGCAAACGGCCGATTTTGGTTGGGGCCGGTCCTTTTTTTGTCTGACCAAAAAACGGGCCGGCCGGGTTTTCCTTAGCCGATTTTTTTACCGGCGTCAGGGCCGGGGGTCAACGAGTAGATGTCGGTCAGGTTGATTTTGACCACGTATTTGGGGGCTGGGAGCTGGGGCATTTTTTCCTTGACGCCCGCGGCCACTTGGTCGTAAAGGGGGCCGGAGGTCAAAAGCTCGGCCTTGCCTTTGAACTGGTAGCCGCTGGGCCCGGCCGGATCGGTCACGGCCACGGCCACGTTGGGGTTTTCTTCCAAAGCCGTCCTGGTTTTTAGGGAAAACAGATCGGCAAAGACCAAGGTGTTGTCGTCCACGACCGACAAGGTGCCCTTGGGTGAGAGGTTGGGGACGCCGGCTTTGTCGGCCGTGGCCACCCAAGCCACTTTACCGGTCAGGTAGGATTTGATTTCTGGGGTGAGGGGCATGGCGCTCTCCTTTCGCGGGATTGTCATCGCCAGGGATGATCCCAATTTTTGACCCACTTTTTTCGCGGGGCGGGGTTTCGTTCTTCAAAAAGAACCATACCCCCACGGGCGGTAAAAAGCTGTAACCGTTGATACAAAACGCGATTTATTTTTTTGGGTTAGCGAATTTTTTGGAGTAACTTTTCGAGGTAAGCGGATTCCAAAATGTCTGGGCCGCCCTTGGCCGCGCTTGGGTTTTCGACCGGCGTTTCGCCTCGGGCCTGGCCTCGGGTTTGGCTTGCCTTTTCGCTTTTGGCCGCGCCCGGACCGGCTTTTTGGTTTTTCTTATCCAGCCGGAGCTTCAGGCGGGTGAGTTTTCGGCACGTTTGGTTTTCGTCCGGGGAATCGTCCAGTAAGCCGTTTAGGTTTAAGGCCTCGCCCGGGCCCGGGCTTTTGTCGGTATACCCGGCGCTCCTAAGGATCCGCCAAGCGAGCCTTAAATCGTCGGGCAAATTGGCCAAATCGTCCTCCGGGAGAGGTTTTCCGGCCAAGCCCAGGTTATCAAAAAACCCCCGTTCCATGGCTTCCAAAATCTTTCGTTCGGCTATCAAAGCCAGGGCGTTTATCTTATCTTCCATAAAAAAAGTCCCAAACTCTAAAACGATGGGCCAACGGACGGCCCTCCCCAAACCAAGGATAGCCCGATTCCCTTTCATTATACCCCCTTTGGCCAAAAACTTGGAAAATATCCCACGGGTTCCTTGCCCGTCCCCCCCCGGGGCTGGGCAAGGAACCCGGAGAAATCGGACCGCCCGTCCTTTTCAGCGAATCGCCACGACAAATTTAGGGCCATAACCTTATAATAGGTCCCCTTTGTTAAAAATTTTGACCTTTTAGGCTTTTGCCCCGACAAAACCCCAAAAAAAAGTTGCCTTTCGCCCCGCGAAGTGATAAATTATTCTCGTCCACAGCCTCTCGGCCGCGAAATCGCCTTTGGCGATTGCCCACATGACCACCAATAACCATCGGCATAGTTCCAGTTTGCCGGGGATGCCCCTCGTTTTTGCCCCAGCCAAAACCTTCGGGATCCCAGTTCGGGCCGTTCCCATGCGCCACCCCATTCACGTCCGCGACCGGCGTCACCCCTCTCAAACGCGTACGCGTACGCACGATGTATTTGTGAGTCTGTGTCTCGCTCTCGGGGTCTCTCTCTCTCTCTCTCGTATATATCTTAACCACAATTTTTCCCTTCTAACTTTAAACAAGCGCTTAATACTAGTAAAAAGTAGGCTGAATATATTTTATATTCGGCCTTATTTATTTTTTACTGCATATTCGTATAAAAACTTCATTAAATTGTTAAATATGTGTTATATGGACATTTGTATCCATATTTCAGGCTTAACTTTGCCCATGAGGGTGGGACTGGAGAGACGGCTCGTTGAAGTTAATCTCATCAATGAGCATGAAATCATCGGCCCTCTTATGGCTCGTAAAAATTGTTTAAGCCACTTGTTGGCGCCCATAATTCCGAAGTTAAAACAACTTTTAGCCTCTGAAAGTTTATAACTCATTCATCTAAAAATTGCCTTAAGGTAACTAAAATGAAATTATCGGCTATTAAATTGTTCATTATTGGCATAATTGCCATGATTATACTAATTTTTGTGGGTAATATAGCCAGCGCCAGAGAACCGGTCACCGTGGAAGGCGACAACTTCGCTTTTCACATCATTGGGAACAGGACCTCACCCGGAACACCGTACGTTGGGACCCCGTCTGACCTTCTTTCCCCCAACGACAATACCTTGAATTTTTCAGGGACAACGTTATCAGCGATTGAGGTATACGGGAGTTTGTTCGAAGCCGTTTACGCCCCCGCTACCGTCTCCGGCAACACGCTGAATTTCACCGGCGACAGTTCATCGACTGACCGAGCCTACGCCGCCAGCGCCTATTCGCAGACCTTCGACATCACCGTTTCAAACAACCGTTTGAACTTTGAGGGTGGCCAAGCGAATTTAATTATGGGAGGCTACGTCCATCCATTCTTCACAAACAAAGTCGAATCCATAAACGCCACGGCAGAACGCAACGAAGTGGTAATTTCTGGCGGTGTGATAAACTCCAACGTAATTGGCGGTTACTCGGTTGTTAGAAGCAGCGGCTACGCCATTAACAACTCGGTTACGATGATAGACGGGCTGGTCAAGGGAAATCTCTACGGAGGCACTTCCGGTTTCTCCCAGTTTGCCGTGGCCAAAGGCAACACCGTGGCGATCAGCGGTGGGTTAATCTTGGGTAGGGTTTATGGAGGTCTTTCGGGTTTTTGCGACACTAGTGAGATCTATGGCAACAAAGTTGAGATCAGCGGCGGTGAGATCCGGGGCGACGTCTACGGAGGCTATGTTGACGGCGGAGGCTATGTTGACGGCGACGGAACCGCCAACGGCAACTCGGTGACCATCTCGAATGCTCCCAAGCTGTCCACGGCCAATCTTTACGGTGGCTACATCGATGGCACCGGGGACGCTTTTGACGGCAACACCCTCAACATAAAAACTTCCAATCTAACCGTGGCGGGTATCGAGAACTTTGAGTATCTGAACTTCTTCCTTCCGGCTGGCTTGACCAACGGCGACACCGTGGTCACGGTGAGCGGCACAGCCTACATTGACAAGGCCAAGGTCAATGTCGCCGTGGCGGGGAACGCCTCCAAGCTGGAAGTGGGCGACGAGGTGATTCTCATAGCGGCCAACGCCCTCTCGGGAACGGCGGCCAACCAAACCGCCGACGGCCAGGGCATGCAGGGCGTGAGCCTGCGCTATTCGTTCGATTTGGACAACGCCGGAAATCAGCTCAAGGCGGTGGTCACTTCGGTCGGCCTCAGCGAGGGCCTCAAGTCCCTGGCCGAGGGCTTCTTGGCCGGCCTGGGCCTGATCGTTGGCGCCGACGGGCTGCCGGAGGCGGCGGCGGTGGACTTGGACGCGGCGGACTCCGAAGGATCGGGGGGTCGGGGGGGCGGATTGGACTTCGGGGCCCCGGTCTGGCGGATCTTCTCGGCCTTCGCCGGGCAGCTGGAGAGGCTAAAAACGGGATCCCACGTCGATCTGACGGGTTTTTCCGCGTCGCTGGGGGTGGCCAGGCGCTTTCGGCCGGGCCCGGCGGAAGTGGTGGCCGGGGTGTTTTTGGAATACGGGTCCGGTTCCTACGACACCCACAACGACTTCCCGGGCGGCGCGGTCGTTAGGGGCGGCGGCGATCTAAGATACGTGGGCGGCGGCGCGGTCGTGGCGATCGACAGACTGGCCGCGGGGCCCGGGCATTTCAAATTCGAGCTTTCCGGCCGGGCTGGCGGGATCGAGAACGAGTTTTCCGGAAAGGATCTGATGGCGTCGGACGGGACGTTCGCGAGTTACCGGACCTCCACGGGGTATTACGGCTTCGGGCTGGGGGCCGGTTATCTGTTCGGCGTGGGGGAGACCGTCTCGGCGGAAATATACGCCCGCTGGTCCTTCACGCGCCAGAAGGGCCAGGCGGTCCGGTTGTCCACGGGCGAGGAGGTCGTCTTCGAGGACGCCGACTCCAGCCGGCTCAAGGCCGGGGTCAGGGTTTTAAAGACGCTGGGCGAGAAAGTCGAGATCTACGCCGGGGCGGCCTGGGAGAACGAGTTTGAGGGGGCGGCCAAAAGCTCGGTTTTGGGCTTCCCGGTCGATCCCCCGACCACGCGCGGCCACACGGGCGTCGGGGAGGCGGGCTTGAGGCTGAAGCCGACCGCCGGCGGGCCCCTCTCGCTGGATCTGGGCGTCGAGGGCCGGGCCGGACGGAGGCGGGGGTTTTCCGGGCACCTCGCGGTCAAGCTGGAGTTCTAAGAGGGCGGGGCCCCAGGGAGCCAAGTCACTCGCGGCCATTGGCCGAAAATGCCTTGACGGGGATTCGGGATGGGAAACCCCAATCCCCGAGGCCCCAGCGGCATGCCCCGGACGGATAGGCCAAAGCGCCCCAACCGGAAAACCCCTTGACCCCAAAGGTTCTTCGGTACCGGGAAAACTGGCCACGCGTCCCCACCAGGCGTTGCGGAAACGGTCGCGACAATCGGCAAATTCCTTGGCCGATCCCCGGCTTTTGCCGTAAAGTTTCCCACAAAAAAAACCGCCCCCGTTTTGGGGGGCGGTTTTTTTTGGCTTAGGCGCAAACGAACTTGGCCGCCTTGGCCGGGCTTGGCCCCGGCAAAGGCCGCTTTACGTTTGGCCGTTATTGGGCTTTATGGTTTTTTCCTTAGTCCCCAAATAATTGGCCAATCGATCCACGAACGATTCGATGGCCTTCGCCTCGCCGTATTGGCGAGGCTTTCTGGGCTTTAAGGTTTTTTCATTGGTCCCCAAATAATTGGCCAATCGATCCATGAACGATTCGATGGCTTTCGCCTCGCCGTTTTGGCGACGCTTTCTGGGCTTTTGGCTTAAGCTCGCTTCCGAAAGGCTCTCCGTTAGCCCCTCGGGGCCCATGGGGCTTTGGCTGGGGCGCGGCTCGGTCATGGGCTCGGCCTGGGGCTTGGGGCCCGTCTCTGGCCCTTTCTCGGGGCCCGCCTCGGCCGCCGTGGGGGCCAAATCGATTCCGAAAATGGAACTTAGATCGCCTTCCAAAATGTCTTCGGCCGGGGCGGGCCCTTGGCCAAAAAGTATCTCGGCCTCGGTGGCCACAAGGCTGACGGGGTCAACCTTTCGTAACAGGAAGACGAGTTCCGGGCTTTTGTCAAGGCGGTTGGCCACGCCGTAAAGGGCGGCCCCAATGTGGCCGCAGGGCGCGCCATTCATACAAGAACAGTAAGCTTTTATCTCGGCAAAGGAGGGTAGGATCCCGTCCAGGGGATCCAAAAAAGCCTTAACGATCTCGGGGGATAAACGCCCTTCCAGTAAGTCTTCGAGGCTAGGGACAAGGCCGGGGTAGCGGCTTTTGATTCCTTCCAGGCGTCTTTCGGAAAGGGGCTTAACCTTTATGGTCACCAAAAATTTGTGGGCGCCGTCCATGGCCTTTAGTTTGGCCAGGTCCACGATCGTGGCCTCCACTTTACCCGGGGCGATTTCCAAGTGAACCACTTCGTCGTTTCGAAGGTGGGCTCGGCCAAGTTCCATGGGCTCGATTTCGCCAAGCAGTTTTTCAACGCGGTTAAGCCAACTAACGCCCCAAAAGGAACGGGCGATGGTTTTTCCGGTCAAAAGGACGGGATCGAGTTTTTTCCGATTTTTTTTAAATTGGTTGGTGTCGCGTTTATCGGTTCCCTTAAAATAAAAATTTCGGGAATTATTTTTCCGATCGTCTGACATGCGTGTCTCTCTTTTAATGTTATTTTTACCTTTATGACTTATGGTTTTAAATTATTTAAGTATTGAACGGCAAAAATATCTAATTTTTTAACGTTTGCCTCTTAGCCACCTTGATTCATTGGCCAATAATTTTTTTATTTTCCAATCAAGGGATTTTTGCCCGGCCATCATTAAATAAAAAAATTTATTTAACGATAAAAAAAGGCTAAAGTCCCCTACTACGCAAGAAATCGTTTCCGGATTCCTAAATTTTATGACAAAGGCGAGCCGTTTATTTTTCTTTCGGGTTTTCGCGGCGGGGTTTTTTAGCCGTTAATTCCCGGCGAAAATATTTGGCGCTTCGGGCCAAGCCCACCTGCGTGATTAAGCCGGCTTTCAACATCGCCTTGAGGATCGTTCTTACGGCGGTCGGTTTTACGTCGGGAAGAAGTTGGCAAAGCCGCCGCTTGCTTATCGGGACGGGGCTATTTAATAGGGCCGATTCGATTCGCTCGCGGTTGTTGGCCCCCCGGCCCCTAACGATGGTAAAGCCCCGGTCGCCCTTTTCGCCGTCCACGTAGGCAAAGCGCTTGTCGATTAGCCTATGGCAGGTTAGGAGGGTGGCGACGAAATTGGTTACGAAGGGAAAGTAATCGTTATTCCCCGTATGCCAGTCCTTGGAGCTTTCTTTAAAGGCCTGGAAATACGAGGCTTTGTTTTTGTTGATTTGTTCCTCAAAGGAGATATACCTGCCGGCGTCAAAGCCGTTTTTGTTTAGGAGCAAATGCGACAGTAGCCGGGAGATTTTGCCGTTGCCTTCAGAAAAGGGATGGACGCAGAGAAAGTCGAGGATAAAGCAGGGTATGAGGAGTAGGCCGTCGGCGGCCAAATTGTCCCTGGCCTCCCCGTAGGCGAGAATAAGCCCTTTCATCGCCTCGGCGGTTTGGGCCGCCGGCATGGGCGCGAAATCGGCGCCGGGCTCGCCGCTTATGTCAAAACCCATGATAACGTTATCGGAGTCCTTGTAACGGCCGCGGTTCGTCCGCGTTTTTGGCGTCATCGTCTCGTGGAGGCGGCAAATGTCGCTTTCCCGAATGTCGAGTTCATTCCATTGGGAAAAAACGAGATTAAGCGCGTCGCGGTAGCCGACCGTTTCCTTTTCGGCTTGGTTTAGCGGCGACCAATCGCGGAAAACGACTTCGTTAAAACGAAAATCCGAGAGGGTCAGGCCTTCGAGGTCATTTGAGCATTTGACGCTCCGCCCTTTGGCGACGATCTCCAAACCTATGAAAGCGTCGGGAAACGTCTTTTTGAGAACTTTTTCGCGCTCTTGAAATTCGCCTATTTCGCCGATCATTTTCGCCAGCCTAGCGGGAATCGCGGCGCTTTCGAGAAAGGAATAATCGAAATGTCTCACGCGCGTCTCCTTTGGCAAAATGCGCATAAAATAACAGATTGTATGCTTGTAAAAAAAATAAGAAAAAAAGAACGTCCACTCATGAGCTTGAAGATTAACCGCGTATATAATAGCAGATTATATACGTTAAATGTCAATGTAAAAAATAATAACTGCGCGTAAGTCTGGGAATTAACGGGCGTGAAAATCCAAAAATGGAGGCCTATTGTCCTAGGTGGCGGCGCGAATCGTTTCAAAAATGGCCGGCCAGGAGCGCCTGGCCGGCCAAACCCCCGTAGGCCCAAAAACCGGACCTCACCCCCCTCGCCAACGGGCCCACGAAGGGGTCTAATAGCCCCGTGGCGGCCTTCCTCGGCAAATTTGGCGGCCTGAGTAGGGGCAAGCGCCCACAAGCGCTTCTAGGCCCCTTAGCGGCCGTTTTCGGAGGGCCGCGGAGAAAGGGCCAATCTCGCCTATCGGGCCCCCCCGAATCTGGCCTCGCGAATCGGGCCCCCCGAATCTGGCCCCACGATTCGGGCCCCCCGATTCTGGCTTGTCGAACGGCGGGTTTTTTTTGGATCCCCTTAGTCCATGAAAGCCTTTTCCAAGTCCAACGAGACCAGTTTCAATAACGCTTCGTTATCCATGGTGACCACGTTAATCTGACCGTCGCTGTCCAGTAAATCCGAGGCCAGTTCGCGTTTTTCCTTTAGAAGGTTGTCGATTTTTTCTTCCATGGTCCCGCTGGTTACGCATTTATGAACCAAAACGTTCTTTTTTTGGCCAATTCTGTAAGCCCTATCCGTGGCTTGATCCTCGACGGCCGGGTTCCACCAGCGGTCAAAGTGAATGACGTGACCGGCGGCGGTGAGATTTAGGCCGGTTCCTCCGGCCTTCAGGGAAAGGACGAAAAACGGGGGCCCGTTGGGGTCCTGAAAACGCGCGACGAGTTTTTGCCTTTCCTTAACCTTCGTCGAGCCATGCAGAATAAGGCCCGGGGCCCCGAAAATATCGGCCAGGTGGTTGGCCAGGGGCTCGATGATTTCCTTGTATTGGGTAAAAACCAAAATCCTTTCTTGCCGGTCGGCGATGTCCTGGCAAAGCTCGGCCAGCCGCAAGAACTTGCCGCTGCGCTCGGGGGCGTAATCCATGTCGCCCGTCAATTGCGCCGGATGGTTTAGGAGCTGCTTGATTCTGGTCAGACTCTGTATGACCAAGCCGCTGCGGGCGATGTTATTGTTTTGAACCTTTTCGTTTAAAAGCCCTTCCTTAAGGTCGCCGATCACGCCCTCGTATAGTTTGGCTTGGTCTTTGGTTAAATTGCAATAAAGGGTGACTTCCGTTTTGTCCGGCAGATCGTCAATGATTCGCTTGTCGGATTTCATGCGCCTTAAAAGGTAAGGGGCCACCAGCCGTTTTAAGGGCACGTAGCGATCCGGGCTATCGCTTTGGGCCAGTTCCGAGGTTATGAGCTGAAACTTTTGAAGCGAGCCCAAAAGGCCCGGGTTTAAAAAGTCAAACAGGGACCAAAGGTCAACCAAGCGGTTTTCGATGGGCGTTCCGGTCAAGGCCAATCTACCGTTTCCGTTAAGCCTTTTGACCGCCTGGCTTTGCGCGGTGGTCGGGTTCTTGATGGCTTGGGCCTCGTCGAGGATGATTAAGTTCCAATGGGTTTTTCGCAAAGCCTCCAAATTGGCGTGGGCCAAACCATAACTGGTTATGACCAAATCGTATTCCTTAAGAAGGGTCGGAAAATTGCTCCAAAGGTCCCTGGTACCCTTGGAAGTCTCCGATTGGTGCCAAGTGGTTAGCCTTAGCGTGGGGGCGTATTTTCGCGCCTCCAAACGCCAGTTGGCCATGAGGCTCGCCGGGGCCACCAAAAGCGACGGGCCAATTTTGGGGTTTCTTTTTTTGCGCAATAACAGTAAGGCCAAAACCTGCATGGTCTTACCCAAGCCCATGTCGTCGGCCAGGCAGGCCCCCAGGCCAAGGGCGGAAAGGGTGGTAAGCCAAGTCAAGCCTTCTTTTTGGTAAGGCCTAAGGGTGGCCAGGAGTTCTTTGGGGGGCTCGGAGGCTTTTGGATTTTTAAGCTCGTTTAATATTTCCTCTAAAACCGGTCCGCTTTTGGGCAAAACCCATTCGTCGGGGTCGGGCAGATCTTTTTTCCGGCTGTCCTGGGCGGGAAATCCGGCCAAAAGCCGCATGGCCTGGGTAAAAGTTAGCCCGGAAACGTTTTCGAGCTCGCTCGCGATTTGCCACTGATCGAGCGCTTGTTTTAATTTGTCGCGATCGACTTCTAGCCATTGGCCCTTGAAAAAAACCAAGCCGTCATCCTTGGAACCAAAAAGTTCCCGGATTTCTTCTTGGGTCAAAGCTTGCCCGCCAATGGCCAGGTCCACGTCCCAACTAAGGAGCTGGTCTACCCCGAAATTGGTTTTTCGGGTCCCGTCGACTTTGATTTGAACCCTGACCTTGGGGCGTTTTTTCCACCAGTCGGGGATCCTGACGTTAAGGCCGCAATCTTCCAAAACCGGAACGTCCCGTAAAAACCTGTGGGCTTTTTCGATTGAAAGGGCCAGCCCCGAGTAAATGTCCTTGGTGGCCAGCATGTTGGCGACCCAGGGCAAGCGCTCCGCGGCCATTTTGACCGGGGCCAATAGGCTTAAAAGTTCCGGGTCGTCCGATCGGCCGCCGAAGATTTTTAGGGCGTTTCCTAAGGGAACGTGCCGGTCCCGCCCTTCCGGGGTCAATGAACCGACGTAGGTTACCAAAAAGGCGAAGGGCTTATCGGACCTGGATTTGTTTTCGGCCAAATGGAAGGTTACCTGGCCCACCCTTTTCCACAGCGGGGCCCTTTGGTTCAAAAAAGCCGAAAGGGACGGCCAAGCCGCCTGGGCCACCCATTGGGAGAGCTGATGCCAAATCAAGCCCAAAGAAAAAAAAGAGAGATACTCGCCCCCGGTCATGGGCGGGGCCTGGGCCAGCAAGATTTCCAGCTTCTCCCGGGGCAATTTGGCCAAGGCGGCCTCGACGTTCGCGTCGTCGGGTAAGTGGCATAAAATGCCCAATAGCTCGTCGGCCACCAATCGCCAAAACTTGTGGCTGGGATCTTTGAGGGACTGGCGGCTGGCCGAGAGTTCAAAAAGCCGTTCCCGCCAATCCCCGGCGTGATCCCCAAAGATCAAAGACGCGCTGGGGGATAGGACAATCGGGCCCGCTTCGACCAAGGGAGAGGGGGAAGTGACTTTCGACTCGGGTGAGTTTGAAAGTAACCTATATGACATTTTCTTTAACCATCCGCGATTGACTTATTTTAACCGCCCCCGGACAAACGCCTCGAAGCGTTTTCCCAACGCTTCATTCCCTTGTCCTAGCCAAAAACGTTTACCGTTGCTTTTTTTCTCCCCAATAAGCCAAGGCCTTGGCGACTTACCTTTACTTTGGAGGCTTTCACTCCCCAATAAGTCAAGGCCTTGGCGACTTATCTTTACTTTGGAGGCTTTACTAACCAATAACCACCCCTGCCAATGCCGACCCGCTCGATTAGGTCCATGGTTTTTAAGGTCTGAATGTGGGCCTTAACCTCGCCCGGAGATAGGCCCGTCCACTTAGACATAAAGGTAACGCTGATCGTGGCGTCGCCTTTCATAAACCCCACGATTTTTTCCAGCGCTTCGGGCAAAGGCTTGTTTTTTTCGGCCTTTTCCACGCCCTTACCGAGAATTTTCACCATTTGAGTTTTTCTCCCCCGCGGCCGAGGCGGTTTTCCCTTTCTTTGGCGGCTTGATCGTCCAATGGCCGCCCATGGCCGGGCCGACTCGTCCTATCACCCCCGACTGTTTTAACGTTTGGATGTGGGCCTGAACGGCGCGCGTCTCAAGACCCATACGCTTTCCTATTCCGGAGGCGCTGATTTTGGGATTGTCGCGCATGAACTGAACGATTTGTTCCCGGGTCTGGGTAAAATCGACGTTTTCATCGATGTCGTCCCCAACGCCCTCTACGATGTCATTTGGCATGTTTTCCTCTGTTTTATCTATGATGTTTTTTGCGACGCGTCCCCAACGCCAATTACGAAGCCCTTCGGGAAGTCACTCGCGAAGCCCTTCGCGAAATCACTCGCGAAGCGTTTTACGAAGCCCTTCGCGAAGTTTTTACGAAACCATTTACAACGTTTTCAATGAAGTTCTCTGAGACGTCAGCAGATGTTATAATTATAAGTGTTTTAACATAAAAGTCAAGTTAATCTTTAAAAAATTTTTGCCGCTAATAAAAATAAAAGATTAACCAGCCATTTTTCAGTAAAAACACAAAAAAAACATCTTTACGGAACTTGTCAGTAGTCTCATTTATGTCACGGTTGGCTAAAAACAAATTCAAGCGGTGATATATTTTATTTTCTAGATTGTTTTATCGTTTATTATGGTTTTAGAGTTTTTTGTTAATTTTTAGCCTTATCGCTTTGGACGATATGGAGTTTCCATAAAAGTTTAATGGTTAAAAATCGCCTCGGGTAACCTATGGGCAATTCATGGGCCGCAATCAAGGTCAGTAGTCATGAACGGATCATGGTCACAAACCATGGTTAGTCACCATTGGCCGCGTTCATGAAACAATCATGGCCCGTAAATTCGCGCTTGGGCCAAGGCCGAAGCCCCCGCGGCGATTTAAAAGCGCTTGGCTTTTAAGTTTCGCGAGGTTAACGTTATCGTCGGCTCTAATCCGTTATGGTTTGTTTTACAACATTTAGTTTATTTTGTCAACTGTTATTTTGTTTACCCTTTTACCGAGTGACAAGATAATTGTATTATCCAAGAAACGTAGTTATTTTTTTCTTAGTGACAAAATAGTTAAGAAAAGGCGTCTTCGACTAGACTTAGAGAGTCCCGAGCCCGTTTTCATTAGTGACAAAATAGTTAAGAAAAGGCGTTTTCGACTAGACTTAGAGAGTCCCGAGCCCGTTTTCTTAGTGACAAAATAGTTAAGAAAAGGCGTCTTCGACTAGACTTAGAGAGTCCCGAGCCCGTTTTCAAAGGATCGTCTAATCTACTTAAAAAACTCATAAAAATTTTAATGGTTCATTTTTTCACCTGCCGACTTATGTTTTACCAATTAAAAAGCTTTTTTTTAGCCATTAAATAATAATTAAATTTCTAAAAATAGTTACTATACATTTTTGCTTAAACAAATAGTATAATAATTTATATAGACACTAAATATTTATTTATTTTTTATATTTGCCAAAAAAATAATGATATTTATCACAAGGCTAAAATTTGGGGTTGTCATGGTCCATAAAAATGATACAATCTTTAGGACGTCAAAGGCTCCGGGCCGGCGACTAACCAAAGAATTTAGCGCTTTTAGCCAGGGATAAATAATTTTGAAATTCGTGGATTCCGCAAAAATACAAGTCTCGTCGGGTCACGGCGGTGCCGGTTGCGTTAGCTTTCGGCGGGAAAAGTACGTCCCCAAGGGCGGTCCCGACGGCGGCGACGGAGGCCGCGGGGGCGACGTAATCATTGAGGCCAGTAGCCAGAAAGACACCCTTCTTCGCTTTCACTTTAACCAGCATTTTAAGGCCGGAAACGGGCTCCCGGGGCGGGGTAAGCGCCAAACCGGAGCCGATGGGGCCGACGTGGTTTTGGAAGTTCCTCCCGGCACCCTGGTCATCGAGGCCGAAACGGGCAAAACGCTACTCGATTTAAAAGAGCAAGGCCAACGTTTCGTATTGTGCAAAGGCGGCCGGGGAGGGCAGGGTAACGCCCGTTTCGTTTCCAGCACCAATCGAAGCCCCAGGATGGCCCAAAGCGGGGAAGAAGGCCAGGAAATGAAACTGGTTTTGGAGTTGGCCTTACTGGCCGACGCCGGGCTGGTCGGCTACCCCAATGTCGGAAAATCAACCCTCATCTCCAAACTGTCGGCGGCCAGGCCAAAGATCGCCGATTACCCCTTTACCACCTTGGTCCCAAACCTGGGCGTGGTCGCGGCCGGCGAAGATCATTCCTTTGTCATCGCCGATCTGCCCGGCTTGATAGACGGGGCTTCCAAAGGGGCCGGTTTGGGGCATCGGTTTTTAAAGCACCTAAGCCGCTGCCAGGTCTTGGTCCACGTGCTCGATCCCACCCGCATGGATTTTGAAAAACCGGATAAGGATCTTTTGGCCATCAAAAAAGAACTCAAGGCCTACGATCCTCTTTTGCTTAAAAAACCCACTTTGTTGGCCCTGGGCAAGATGGATCTGCCCCAAGGCCCAGAGGCCTTAGCGGCTTTTAAAAAGGCCAAACCCAAAACCCCCATCCTGGCCTTTTCATCCTACACCTCCCAAGGCCTCGAAGAGTTGCGCTGGGCCATCTGGAAAATAGTTTTCCAGAACAAGGCTTGATCACATGACCAAATCGGAAACTTTTTTGGCCTTATACTGCCTTGTCGCCATGGTGGCCATGTTCTCGGCCGGCCTGGTTATTCGGCTAACCATCCTGGAACCCTCCTTTGGCGATTACCTGATCTGGCTTATATTCCTAATCCTTTTTTACCTTTTCACCAATGGAGCTTTTCGCCAAAGACCGGGCCCAGCCCAAAGCCTTCCCGACCCGCTCTCCCCACAAAACCCCGAGTCCCCGGCCCAACCGGACTCGGCCGAGGACTCGGCCGAACCCCCGGCCCAACCGGGGCGGGCCGGAAGTTCGGCCGAGTCCAAAAGTCTAATGGGCGAGGTGGAACCCCTCAAGGCTAACGATCCGTTTAAGAAAAAGCCATCGGAACTAACTTTATTGGAGTTTTTTCTGGTAACGCCAAGCTTTTGTCTCAAATTGATGTTGGCCGTGATAGCCATGGACTTTTTGGGGTTGATCTTACCGGTCATGAGTCCTTTCCCCATGAATAACGTGGTTAGGTTTGAAGCCCACATGAGCGTCTGGGGATCCGCGGCCATGGGCATGTGTTTTTCGGCCGCCTATGTTTTCGATACCGGCGGGTTTCGGTCAAAGGCCTTGGTCTATTTGCTGACCTTGCTCCACTGTTTGTTGACCTTTTTGGCCCATGACGTTTTGGCCGCCAAAAGCCTGCCGCTGGTCTTGGCCTTTTGCTTCTTTTTTTGCCTTAAGGGCGGCTGGAATCGTTTCGCCGGTTTCGCGCTCATGTTTCTATATTTCGCGCTGGCCGAGGTGATTGAAAGGACTTCGCTCTTTTGGTTTTTTTCCGACCTCGATTGGACAAATCCCTTGTTTGGGACCTCCTTGGCCTACGATTCCTCGCTAAAATCCGTGTCCGGCCAAATTTCTGGCCTGTGGGGGATGGGCCGGGAATACCTCGCGAATTTGAATTTCGTCCTTCCGGAACTTATGTATTACAATGGTTTGTCGTACCTTAAGGTCATGGGAGGCGATATGGCTGTCATGATCTATTCTTTTTTGGATTTATCGACAATCATGATCTTGTTTTGGTTTATTTTTAGACGTTTGGATATGGTTTTATGTTTTATAGCCCTGCCTTTTTGGGGACTTATTTTCTTGGATCAGAGTTTAACCATCATCGCCTATTTAAATTCCGGTCTCTGCGGCTTAACCCATGGTCCCGCCTTTATAGGCAGCTATGAATCCGGGGTTTTCATATTGGTTTTGGCGACGGCCATAATGCAGCCCGGGCGCTTAGACGGCCTGGCCTCGCTCAAAAAGACTAACTTTTCGGCCAACGTCCAAAAACCCCTTAAACTCCCCAGGCCGCCAAGACCGGCCCCGCCCGCCCAAAAACCCAATGGCCGGCCAGACTTAAAGTCAATGGCCCAATCGCCCGCCGGGGCCTAAAATCCCCGATTAAGCCCAAGGGCCGCGGCCCTTGGGCCAAGGCCGGGGGCCAAGGCCGGGGGCCGCGGCCGGGAGTCAGGGCCGGGGGCCAAGGCCGTCAGGGCCGGGAGTTAGGGGCAAGGGGGGCCAGGGCGCGTTTCCCGTCCTTTGGGACTTTAGGCGACTTTTTGGCGAGGGCTTAAACGGAGTCAGGATGAAAGAAAAGCGAGTGTTGATAGGCTGCGGGATCTTTGAAGACGAGCTAAACCATGTCCTAAAGGATGAAGACAGGTTCGACTTGGAAATTTTTTGGCTTCAGTCCGGTTACCACGTCAGGACCGACTGGTTGGCCGAAAAAATCAAAAGCGAGCTTACGGAAAAGAACCTTTACGGCGGCGATGGTTTAAGGATAGTTTACGGTTCGAGTTGCCTACTGGATCTTGACGAGGGGATTAGGTCGAAACTTAAGATCCTAAACACCGACAACTGTTTGACGGCCATGGTTGGCCGGAAGAAATTACGGGAACTGGAAAAAGATCGGACCATGGTCGTGACCAACTCGTGGATTAGGAAGATATATCTGGCCCCTCCCAGCGACTTTCCCATCTGGGACCCCAGCGAACTAAAAATGAACCTTGGCCGTTACGATCGGATTTTGGTTTTGGACACGGGGCTGGACAGTTTTACCGATGAGGAAATACTTACCGCTTACGACATGATGGGGGTGGTACTTGAATTTGAAAAGAGCGATTTGGGTTATTTTAAAAACCTGATAACCGAGTTTTTGGCTTGAACCCGTTGGGGTTTTTTCCAAAGCCTCCCCTGGCCTTCCGGCCTTAAACGGGAGGCCCCGCGGTCGGGTAACCCGTGAAGGGGAAAAAAAGAACCCTTTAAAAAAAAACTTGTGTCTTAAGTAAAAATTGGTTATAGTCTTATAATAAGTTTTTTTCTAGGTCTTATGACTACTCAATTAATAGAAATTTAGAAATTGATACAATGGTACGTAAGATATTAAACGGTTTTATCTTCATTTAATTTTGTTTTAACGTCTTTTTGTTTTTCTAAATTCAACATATTAAGTTTATATAAAGTTATTTTATTTACTTAATTGCAATTTAGGCGTTAAATATTCTTTATATAAGCATGATCTTTTTCTGATCGCTATGTAATATCACCTTAAAAAATTATAAGTCAGCTTAATTTTTTGTTGTAGCTTTTATTTTACGGTTATTTGACTAAGCGTTTACGATAAAATTATTGATAGATTGTTTTTAGTTATTTTATAGGTGAATTAGCGGAGAAGATCTCAAAACGTTAAACCCTGGGTCCTGGCTTAGAGTGCCCTGGTTTGGAGCGAACGCCGGACCGGACCCTTTCCCCCTTCGACTAGGGCGAAGGTTTTATTGGTGATATATATGAAAAAAGCGTTGGAAGAAGGAGCGCTCGATCAACTTTTCAGGACGGCAAGAACCTTTAACAAGTTTGTTGACCAGCCCGTGCCGGATCTGACCATCGCCACCCTTTACGAGTTATTAAAGTGGGGACCGACGGCCACCAACTGCCAGCCCGGCCGTTACGTTTTTGTCAGGTCCCCCGAGGCCAAAAAAAGACTCATCCCTTGCCTGGCCCCAGGCAACGTGGCCAAGGTTGAAAAGGCTCCGGTCACGGTCATCGTGGCCTACGACCAAAAATTCTACGACCAGCTGCCCACCCAGTGGACGGCCTACGACGCCAAAAAAGCCTACGTCGACGACCGGGAGCTGGCCCAAATCGCGGCCATGCGCAATGGCTCCCTGCAGGGCGCTTACCTGATCCTGGCCGCCAGGAGTCTGGGTCTCGATTGCGGCCCCATGAGCGGCTTTGACAACGCCAAGGTTGACGCCGAGTTTTTTCCTGACAAGCCCTGGAAATCAAACTTTTTGGTAAACCTGGGCTTTGGCGAGGACGGCGGCTTTTACCCCAGGGGACCGCGCCTTTCCTATAACGACGTCATCCAGATTCTCTAAGGGGCTTTAAAGTTCGTCCCCACGACGGCAACTTAAGCTTTAAAGATCTGGCCTTGGGCAGTCGAAAACCCTTAAAGTTAACGCCCATTGGCGTTCGGGCTTCTTTTTTCGTCAAAGCCATGACTTAAGGGCCCTTTCGTTAGTTTCCCGCTCATTACAGTCACGAAAAAAAGCCTATTTCCCTCAAAGCCCGCGCGGGCCAAAAGGAAAATAGGCTTTTATAGTTTAAATGAAGGGTTAGTTTACTTTTTTTTCTGCTTTTGCTGACCGACGCGTACTTTGGAAGCTTCGGACTTGCCCCCGGTTTTTATATGCGTGGCCATGTTGCAGTTGCCAAGTCTCCACCTAACGGCCGGGTCGGGACAGGCGGCGCAAAATTTCTGGTCGTTAAATAGCTTAATTCGGTCGCAGCCTTCGCACCTCTCATCGATGGGCCGGCAGACGCCGCCCAAAAAGCCGCAACCCTTTTTGGCCATAAAAGAACACTCAAGGCCTGTTTTGACGGTATCACACTGCATGAGACGCTCCAAAATGATATAAAAATTCCGAAAAAAGGCCCAAAATGATTTGGGCCCCTCGTCAGAATTAAATACTATACCCACAAAAATTTACCGTGTCAAGAACTATTTTTTATTTTTTCGGTTGGGGCGCCAAAAAAAACGCGACCGGAGTTAAAACCCAAACCCCGTATGGCCTAAAGGCCCTCGGGGTCCCATCCATACTGGACAATCCTAGCCGATGGTTACATAAATAACATAAATGGCTTTAAAAATAATTTATTAAAATTTAAAGTTGTTTAAATCTACCAATTTGCCCACAAAAACCTACGCCCCGGCCAAAAAAAACCAGCGGCCAGTCGGGTTAGCCATTGGGCCCAATAACCCCAAAGCGTAAAACCGCGGATCTTTTTCAGGCGAGCCGGTAATCGGCCAAAACGGGCCCGGGCCAAGTCCATCAAACCGGCGGGGTCGTCTTGATGGGTGATTTAGGCCCGCGAATAATAATTTTGTCAGGCGTTTTTTTTCATTTCATCATTTTTTCATTTGAGGCCGGAAAGGCAAAAGGCGGGGTATTAGGTAACGCCTTGGCCGGTTTGGGGTGGTTGGCGAATTTAAAGGGGTGATTTTTGGCCGCCCAAAATTATCTATTTGAGCAAAATGTCGGAAAGCAGTTTTCTGGAATGTTCGTAAGCCGAAAGCGAATATTCCAAGGCCCGGTCAATCCAGTAGGCGACGGGGTTCGCGATTTTAGGCGATTTATAATATTCATGGATGTGGGTTATGAAATCATTTTTGTTGTCCACGATTAGCTTATAAATTTTAGGAACTTTATGTAAAATTATGTCGTTGTTTGAGTAAGTAAAATTACCCCCGGCGGAAAACATGTCCCTTATGTTTGAGCAAATGATTGAATGTTCCTGAAGTAAATAAACGATGAAATTTTGGTATTTAGAACTCGAGTTACCCAGCATTTCCGGAAAGGCCACCAGGCCCTGGAGGATATAGGCTAGTTTCTCGGGGGGGTGGATGGAATTTAAGAATTTTATTTTTAACGGAGATGTTTTGTCCTGCTCTAACCACCAAATATACTCATTAGGCAAGATATGTTTTTTATAATAATCTTTAATTAGCTCTATGGGATATTCTTTTTTCCTAAACTCATTGTAAGTAATATCCATCTTGGAAAAAATTGTTTCTTGAGGATCCAATAACATATTAACCATATATCTAGGCGAATGGGTAACCCTGATATCGGATAAACAATCTTCATAGGGCTTGCAAATAAATTCTATCGGGTGATGGAGTTTACCAAATAAGATAAAAATATTTTCGATGTTTGGAATTCGATTAAATTCAACGACGCTGTTTCCGGCGGTGGCCCAGGATTCGGAAATCGTGGATTTGATTTCGAGACCAAAGATCGAGTCAATTACTATATCCGGAAAGTTTAATCCAGATACCAATTCTATTTTTCCCTTAAAACTAGTATCGTTGGCTAAATCGTCGATTATTTCAAAGACGCATTTTTCTAACTTTATACCATTTTGCTTGATATAATAGTTTTCATTATTTTTAGCGTCTTCATTCATGAATTGATTTGTTTTATTTAACAAATCTTTAAATTCTAATAGTGATTTATTTGCTGAAGGCGTTAAAATCATATTGATAATCCCAAAAAATAATTTATAAATTTTGTTTAAATCGGTTAAAAAGCTGGTTTGATAAGTTATTGTCTGACAAAAAATTTTTATTGATTTTTTATGCCGTAAAAAAACTGGCGTGGCCTTAATTTTCCGATAAAAAATTCACGAATTTTTTCTATGAAAGTTGTCGAGACTTTCATTTGCCGGGACGTTAAAGTTTTACCATGAGCGTTTTTTTACGTCGTTAGTGAAACGGTTGTGGGAGAACTACTTGTCCCCAAAGTACAATTCCCACTTTTTCTCTAAGTTTTTGGCGATATTGTAGGCCAAAAGGGGCGGCACGGCGTTACCTATGACCTTATAGGCTTCCGAGGCCGGGACGGGGTTGGTCCGGGACTTTATCACGAAATCGTAGTCGTCGGGGAAGGTTTGGATGCGGGCGCATTCCCTCACGGTTAGGCGCCGTTCGGGGAGGTTTTGGTTAAGCTCGCTGGTTATCGCGCCGCCGTGGGCTTTGGATAGCCTACGAAATTCAATGTTCCCGTGATGTTCCGACCTTATGGTGGGCCCGGGTTTATCCAAGCTTATTTCTTTTTGGCCCTGGGAGGAATTGGTCAGAAACTTGGCTTTGGAGTAATGCCTCTGGGACTCATCGGAGGTCGCCTCGGGCTCTTCCAAGTCCCAAAGGTCGTCTCCGCAAGTCACCGCCCTTAGAAGGCCATTGGGCTTTTGGAGGTTATTTAATTCCAATAGGGAACCGCGATGGGGTTTTAGGCTATGGGTTTTTGGGGGGTAGGGATCATAGGCCGGAGAAACGTTATCGGCTGACAATTCTTTCAAGGCTTTTTTGGTTAAAGAGGATTTCAGAAAGCCGATGAATATAAGCCTTTCCCTTAACTGCGGAACCCCGTATTCATAAGTGGATAGGACCCTAGGCGGCATTACCAAATAGGCGTTGTCGTTTATTTTGTTTAAATCGCTTCTAATGGTCTCAAAAGCGCTCTTTATCGTTAACAAGCCCTTGACGTTTTCGGCGACGAAAATTTTAGGCTGGACGATTTCAATGGTTTTGATCATCCACAGGTATAAGTTTCCGCGAGATTCAAGATATTTGTCGTCGATTAGGGTTTTTCCGTCGTGGCTTTTGGACGAAAAAAAACCCTTCCGTTTCCCGGCCAAGCTAAAATCTTGGCAGGGGAAGCCGCCCGTCAAGACGTCGATGTTTTTGGGAAATTCATAATCGTCGTTTTCATGCTCGTTTATTATGTTGACTATGCTATCTGAATGGTAGATCTCCGGGGAGTAATTATACTTTGAAAAATAATTACTCCAAGAAATCTTGGCGTATTTATTTATATCGTTAGCGAAAACGATTCTAAAAGAAGTGTTTTTTAAAAGAACTTTTTTATTTGGAAGCTCTTTTTCTATCCAATCGCCATTTAAATTTTCATTTATGGAATTTTTGAAGGTGGCGAAATTTCCTTCAAAACCCAAATCCATCCCGCCGCAGCCGGAAAATAACGATAAAACTTTTTTGTTTGTCAATTTTCTTCTCTAAATAAGGGTTTTTAAGGCAAAGATATCCCAAGTAAACATTCTTCCCGGCCCCTTTGGAAGAGAATATCTACCCGGTAGACTTAAAGCGCTGAGTCAGATATTTTTAATCGGGTAAATTATAAAAAAAATCTTTCAGAACTAGTCTTTTAAGCGTAGTAATGAACACAATTTATGTTTTTTAATTATATACCGATGTTGTTTTAAAATCAACCCGTTTATTTTGGCCGCCCGGTTTCAAGGGGGCTAGCCATTTTCTTGGTTTTGTTGGCCAAAAGCCTGGATTTACGCGGCTTGGCCGGAAACGGGCCCGGTAGGCAAAAAAAGTTGGCAAGGAATTTGCTTTAATAGCCTCCGAACGGAACGATTCGACCACCGGCCTTGGATTTGGGCCGGTTTATGGGCGGTCGTTGGCCACCAAGCTTCCCCGTTTTGGGTTGGGGAGGCGCGAATTTTGGGAGGTTAAAATGTACGAAACTGAGATTGGCGCAAACACTTGCCCAGACCTTAACCACTATGAGTTGGTGGCCAAAATCATGGCCAATGAGTTATCCACCTTGGAATTGGCCTCCGAACCCCTGGACGTGGCCGAAACCATCGAGACTTTGGGCGAAGAGATGAACCAGATGCCTCAGATCATCTCCGATTGCCGCATGGCCGTGGAGGTTTTTAACGAACTGGACGTTACTTTGGATCGCATGTATTCCTTGGCCGATCGGGCCAGCGAATCGGGCGAAGATGACGTGGCTTTAAGAATGGGCTTGGACGATGAGTTTTCCGGCTATTCCCACATCGTGGCCCGCATGGCCGGGGCCGACGACTTTGACGGACCGAGTTTGTCGCTTTTGACCAAGGGCGAGGCCAACGTGGCCAGGCAGATCCTGGGTTGCCTTTCCAAGGCCAGGCATGATTTTTCCAAACGCATTTTTGACCAGCGCCGGCGCATTGACGGCACCATGAACGAAGCCATCGAGTTACTCACCAGGCTTCTGACGGAAGTAGAAAATATTACCTACCGGACCCGCGACGGGTTAACCGAATTGGTGGCCCACTTGCAAAACCTGGCCGGCGAGTACGAAGAGTATAATTTAGCCAACGTCCAAAAACCCGTTTACGTCAACTAGAAACGAATTTCCATAAGGCGCGTTTTTCTCCTCTTTGAACCGCCAAATCGATCGGCTCCAGGAATTGATCATCCTGGGGCCGATTTTGGTTTTTGGGCGGGGCCAGTTGGCCCGGTTGGGTTGGACAGGTTGGGTTGGCGGATTTGGGTTGGGGTTTTTTATAGCGAGAGGCGGATGGGTTGGCTCGATATTTCTATCGAGTCAAGGCGATCGGGGAGAAGGGCCTGGAGGGGGTCGGGGGTAAAGTGTCCGGACATGACCGCGGCCGCCCCGGCCAGGACTTTTTGGGCCACCAGCTCCGAGATTAGGGCATGCCAACGCCGGTCCAAGAAAGCGAAGGGCTCGTCCAAAATTAATAGCGAGCGATCCGCGGCCAGGGTCCTGGCCAAGGCCAATCGCCTTTTCATGCCCCCGCTTAAGGCCCGGGGGTAAGATTCGGGCTCAAGCTCAAAGGTTTTTAGCCAGCTCGAGGCCAGTTTTTCCGCGTCTTTTTTGGAGAGGCTTTTTGGGAGTATGTAGGTGACGTTGGATAAGGCGTTTAGCCAAGGGATGAGTAAGTTATCTTGAAACAAAACCGTGGGCGGGGTTTTTTGGATAACTTGTCCGGAGTCCGGTTTGGTTAGGCCCGCCATGATTTCGATCAAAGTGGTTTTGCCGATGCCCGAGGGCCCGATTAGGCCAAGGACCCGGCCGGCCGGGACCTTTAGGCTGGTTTGGGAAACGATCCTATGGTCCCCAAAACTTTTGTCGACTTGGGCGAGTTCCAGGAGAATCTGGGCGCCGGAGGTTTGGCCGGAGGTTTGGCCAGGGGTTGGGCTTGGCGCTTGGCCTGGGGTTGGGCTTGGCGCTTGGCCTGGGGTTGGGCTTG
>JAITLH010000102.1 GCA_031277995.1 Deltaproteobacteria bacterium | reverse complement strand
ACGTCGGCGGCCTTTATGGCCATGTCCAGGGCGTAGACGGCTTCCAAGGGCGGGGCGATTAGGTAGGAGAGGGAATCGCCTTCCTTGACCCCGGCTATGCCGGATAGATAGCTACCCGACCTTGAGATGGTGTGGGCGTAGTAGATGATGGAGTCGTCATCGTTGGCCGAAACGAACCAGGCTTCCTCCTCGATGAAGGACTTTAGGGCGTTTAGGCCAGATCTGACCTCGGCCGGGTTGGGGCCGGCCAAAATCCCCAGTATTTCGCCGGCCAGCTTGGTATTGGCGTTGGCCGCCCCGCCGTAAAAGCTCTTGGCGTACACCACTTCGACGTCGGCCATCTTGGTGGCCTCATCCAGGGCCGTGTAAGTCACGTCGTCGCAATCGGTCGTGACCAGCCCCAAGCTTCTAAACCCGGGCTTTAGGTGCAGATCCTTTATGAGCTCGGGACTGACGTTGGGAATGATTTTGGCGGCCAGGATATGGGTTTTTAAGGGATCGTTTTTTGCCATCTTTATAGGCCTCTTTTAAAATGTATCGTGGGTTGGGTTTATTTTTGACCCCAAAAATTTTTGGGGCCCAAAAAACTTGAATCGGTTTGGCGAAAAGAAAAGCCCCAGGCCAAAGCGCTAGCCAAAGTCCCGGGGGCTTTGCCCGAAAGCTTTAGCCTAAAGCTTTAGATCGAGCCCGCTGGCCTTCTTTTCCAGCATGAGCTTAACTAGGTCGGCTATGTAGCTTCCGGCTTCCACGGCCGGGGTCCCGCCCCGGTGGATATTGGAGATGACCGTTCTTTTGGCCTCGGGGATATTGGGGTAAGCCTTGTAGCAAATGTAGGCCGACATGCTTTCGCTGGTAACCAGGCCCGGCCGCTCGCCGATTAAACAGACGACCACCTCGGCCCCGGTTATCTCGCTTACGGCGTCCTCGGACCCGACCCGGCCGTATTTGACGAAAAAGGGCGCCGAGAGGGGAATGCCAAAGGACTTAAGCCCGTCGGTCATGGCCTTTAGGGTGTCGATGGCGTTAACCGTGACGGCCTTGGTGGATAGCCCGTCGGCCACGAAAACCACGACCTTGTTGTTCGATCCCACCAGGGCTTTTATCTTGGCCGCTTCCTCGGGCCCAAAACGCCGCCCCAGATCGGGCCTGGTCAAAAAAACGTCCTTGTTTTCGCAAACGGTCTGGAACTTGGGCAGGTTGTGTTCGGCCATCCACTCGTCGGGCACGTCGGTAAAAACGGCGTCCATGGCCACGGCGTGGTCGGCCCTAAACCTAAGCAAAGTATGGGTCAGATACCGATGACCGGCCCGCCCCACGCCAATCCTGGCCGGGGTGATCTTTTTTATGGCCTTTAGGGCTTCCAGGTTGTGGGGATTGGGGACGTCGATGCGCTCGCTTAAATCCTCTTCGAGGATATCCGGCAATATGGCCCCGTCATCGACCGCCGGCTGGGCCGCCGACTTGGCCGCGGCGGCGCCCTGGCCAGCCTGGCCGGCTGGGCCGGCTTGGCCATTTTCGGCCAGGTCCTTTAGGATCTTGGCCACGTATTTTTTGATTTCGTTTTCGGAAATCATATGAACTCCTTAGTAGAAAATCGAGGCGTCGCCGGCTTTGGCGGTCAGGCGGCCCTTTTCGTCCATCAGTTCCATCTTCTTCATCCACTCAAAAAATTCCGGCACCGGGGTGCGGCCCAGTACCTCTCTCATGGTGGCGTCATCGTGGTAACTGGTGTCAAGATAGGCCAGCATCACGTCGTCCCCCACGGGGAGTCCCATGTAATAGTTGGCCCCGGCCATGGCCGCGAGCAATGTGGCCATCTCCTGGTCGTCTTGGTTAATCTTGGTGTGGTTAGTGTAGCAAGGGGCCATGCCCATGGGAATGCCCAATAGTTTCCCCATGAAGTGATCTTCCAAGGTGGCCCGGACGATTTGCCGGCCGTCGTAGTGGGTCTCGGGACCGATGAAGCCCGAGACGTTATTTAACATAAAGGGCTTAAAGCGGCGGGCGAAACCGTAACAGCGAGCTTCCAAGGTGACCATGTCCACGCCCTCGTCGGCGTCGATGGATTGCTCCGAACCCTGGCCGGTTTCAAAGTAAAGTAAGTTCGGCCCCGGGGCTTGCCCCAGTTTGTGTATGCAATCGTAGGCCTCATCCAAGATCTTGGCCGTGACCCCAAAGCCGTCGTTGGCTAGCTGCGTTCCGGCCAGGCTCTGAAACAGGGCGCAGGCCCGGGCGCCTTTCTCCACCGCCCCCATCTGGGTGGTGACGTGGGCCAAAACGCAGTTTTGGGTGGGGATTT
Source organism: Deltaproteobacteria bacterium (assembly GCA_031277995.1). Lineage (GTDB taxonomy): Bacteria > Desulfobacterota > Desulfarculia > Adiutricales > Adiutricaceae > JAIRNQ01. The sequence goes on along the minus strand of JAITLH010000102.1, from coordinate 2,633 downwards.
GCCATTTTTCCATGAAATCGTAGAGTAGGTTCATGATGGCCAGGGTGTTGTCGATGGTATCCTCGACCGGGTTTACGCCCAAAATGGCGTCGCCCGCGCCGTAGGATAGCCCCTCGCAAAGGGAAGCTTTGATGCCCTCCAAATCGTCGGCCGGATGATTGGGCTGGTTTCTAAAAGATAACGTGCCCGGAAGGCCGATGGTGGTGGCGCAGGTCGAGGGGACGACGATCTTGGAGGCGGCGCTTACCAGATCCATGGTGGTCATGAGTTTGGCCACGGCCGCCGCGGCCTCGGCCTCGATGCCCCTTGAGACCCTTATGATGTCTTCCCCGGAGGTGTCGTGCGAAAGGAGCCAGTTTCTAAACTCCCCCACGGTCCACTTCTTGATCCTTGAGTATATCCCCATACTCAAGTCCTCTTTCAAAACCCTACTGACCTCGTCTTTTTCCGGGGGCAAGACGGGGTTTTCATAGATGTCCTCCAAGGTCAGGTTGGAGATGACAATCTTGGCCGCCGTGCGTTCGGTGACGGTCCTGGCGGCTCGCCCCAATAATACGTCGCCGGATTTCTCGTCATTGGCCCTGGCCAGAACGTCGGTCAGACTGTTAAAGGCAAAGACCTGCCCGGCCAACTTGGTCTTTAATATCACGATTACCTCCGTAAAGGACCCTTTTCCCGCTGGGGGGGCCCTTAATAAGACGGTCCTTAATAACTTACGCCAACTAAGCTCGATCGCTTACCCCTGGCCAAAAAAGGCTAAATTTAGCCCCAAAACAGGCCGGGAAAAGCGACCAAAAATCCAAAACCAAAATTCATCCATAGCGTATACATCCAGATGAATTTTTTCGAAAACACTTGCGCGCCCTTCAAAATCCCAACGGCAATAACGCCCAAGGGCCTTGTCGTTTGGGCCAAAAACACCTTCGCGCCTTACTTAAGCCGGGCCTTGTTTTCGTCCAGCCAAGCCTTGAGCTCCGTTAGGCCCTCGCCGGTTATGGGCGACACCTTGAAGGTTTCCTCGACCCCGGCGTTTTTCAAAGAAAGTTCGGCCTTTTTAATCGAGGCCTCGTCGCAAACGTCAATCTTGGTCACCACCCCAATGACTTTGGCCTTAAGGGCCCTGGCGATCTTGGAGGGGAGCCAAATGGGCTGCTGGCCGTTCATGACCATCAGGACCGCGTAGGCCCGAGATGAGTTTAAAATCAAGGCGTTATAGAACCTGGGGATGGCCATCATCTCCCCGGGCGTGTCTATGCTTTGGCTTTGGTTGTAGACCAGGGCCTCGGTTTTTTTAACCGCCTTTGGCCCCAAACCCAGCGCCGCCAAAAGGGTGCTTTTGCCCGACGACACGGGACCGATGATCATGAGGGGCCTTTCCGGCGCCTCGATCGCTTCGATCTTTTCGCCCATAATGGGCCGCTCCGCTTTCGGGGGACCGGAAGCTTTCTGGCCCCCGGAAGCTTCTGGGGGCCGGTCTTTGGGCTTTTTTCGGGCCATTAAAACTTAGGTCCTCGTTACCGGGGCCGGTTCAAAGCCCAATACTTCCGTCAAGGCCTGCAAGGCCCCGCGCAGGGCGCTTTCGACCGAGGCCACGTCGCCGGTAAAGACCAAACAGCCCGTGAAACGATCGACAAACTCCAGCTTGACGTTTCCGGCCTTGTCGGCCGCGTCGGCGGCGATGATGGCGCCCTCGCCCGGGGTAATGGTCATAAGCCCGATGGCCCCGGTCTCGGCCACCCCGATCTGTTGGCACAGATCGACGCTGGGGTGAGCGATCACGTGAGCCAGGGTGGCTTGTTTGCCCGGAACGTATTCGTGGATTTGCCTAAGTTTTTCGGTCATTGACGTTTCTTTACTCAAAATAACGTTATCGCTCTTAATTTGTTTATAGATTGCTTTGAAGATTTTTTAAAAGGGTTAATCGGTAAGCTTTTTTGCCCATTCGCCCCGGGTTTTTTTCGCGCCCAGACAATTTGGGCTGGGACGGTGGAAATTTTGGCGGTTTGTCGGCTTTTTTTAAGCTTAGCTTATTTCCCTTAATTTGGCAAATCCGTTTGACCCTTTGGCTAAATGGCCATGGGGTAAGGCTTTTAGGCGGTTTTTGGCTTATTTTGTCCCTTTGGGGCCGGGGCCGAAAAGGGCCCTTTTTTGGCCAAAAAAACGAGCCAAACTAGCTGGAATCATTACCGTTTTGGTCCCGGGGGACCCGGCCCGGGGAAAAGGTTAAAAATTTTTGACATTGGGAAAAATTTTCCCGGATGGGCCTATCCGGGCGCGGGGCCATTGCCGCGAAGGCCGGCCAAGGGCGGTTGCCCTTTAGGGGAGATTTTAAGGCAAAAATTTTTTTGTGTCAAAAAAATCTTCCGCGTTTTTGAAGGCCGGCGCTTTCTTTTTTTCGGGAAAAGTGGGAAAATAAGCCGTGGCTTTGTCAAGCGCGGCCAAGGTTTTAGCCTTTCGGGCCGATGAATGTCAAAGATGTTTGTTTTTTATGACAAAATTCTCGGTCAAAAAATTTTTATATTTTTTGCTTGACTTGGATGGCCCCGGGGAGTACACTTTATTCAAATCTAAAATCGTGGTTTTTCGGTAAAATCAAAAGTCGTATAGATGAATCGAATATAGATAACTCTTCG
>JAITLH010000433.1 GCA_031277995.1 Deltaproteobacteria bacterium | reverse complement strand
TCCAGGATCCGGTCCATTTTTTCGGGAGACAATTTCTCCAAATAGTATTCGGGGTGTCTAAGCATGGCGCCACCTTCTTGGCCCAATGGTCATGGGGTAAACGGTTAAGCGATTGGCGGGAAAAATTTGAAACTAGTCTAACTTTTGGGCCAATCGGTTTGGGGTAAAGGGTTAAGCGATAACTCGCGAGAATTATGGTAAATTTTGTAAATTTTACCATGATTTGGGTCATGGTTGACAATTTTTGGGACTCGTTACCTCCGGATAGATGATCGGTTGGCAAAAAACCTTATCGTATCGCCGGGGACTGGGCTTTGGGGGAGGAATTTTTCTTTTTTGTTAGAAAATTTCTTCTTTTCTTTTCTGGACGTATTTAACCAGTTCCGCTTCGAGTTTGGGGTCCATGGGCGGTCTTTCGTAAACGGAGAGTCGGCGTTTAACTTCTTTTTCGCAGGCTTGGATTAAGGAGAGGCCGCCCTTTTTGCGCCACAAATCCATGGGCAGCTTGTTAAAGACTTTAAACTGGTGGAACTCCCTAAAGCGTTTCATGGTGCTGGGCTGGATGAGGTAGTTGGCCCCGGGGCCCAGTTTAATGACCTCGCCCACGTCGATTTCGCCGGAAACGGTAAAGGGTTTTAGGGAATCGAGGATGAAGGAAGCGAGTTCCTCGTCCAAGATCCATTTCTCCAAACTGGCGGCGATGTAGCCGCCCATCATGCCAAAGGCATGCATGATGAAATCGGCCCCCGAGGCGATGGCCATTTGTAAGACCAAGGCCGCCTCGGCCGAGGCTTGGCCGTCTAAGGCAAAGCCGTCGTTAAGGCCCCCGCCGGTGCGGGAGGGGATGGCGTAACTTCTGGCTAAGCTTACCGCCGCGTGGGAAACGCGCAGCGTTTCCGGGCTACCCAAAGTCGCGGCCATGCCTTTCATGTCCACCGGGCACGAGGTACTGCCGTAGACGACCGGGGCCCCGGGCCTTACCAGCTGACTTAGGACAATCCCGGCCAGGATCTCGGCGTTCCCTAGGGCTAAGGAGGCGGGCAGATCCACCGGGGAGGTGGAACCTAGCATGGCCATGTTGGAGACCACGGCCAGTTGGTTATTTTCGGCCAGCATGATTAGGGAGGCCGACTGCTCCGGGGCGTAGCGAAGGGGGCTTAGAACGCTAACGGTGATTCTCACGACCGTGTTTTTTAGCAAAAAATCGGTGCCGCCAAATACCAGCCCCACCATGTTCAAGGTGTCCCGGGTATTGACCTCTTCTTGGGAATCGCCCCCGGCGAAAAGATCGGTCAGGGTCAAGGTCCTAAGAAGCATTTCCAGGTGGGCCGTTTTGGGGGGTATGTCCTGGGGGTAAATGGCCTTATAGGCGGCCGTCTGGATGAGGGGCGAGTTTTGCGAGAGCTTTTGGGTGTCCTCATAATCGGCCAGGGTCCCGGGCCTAAAGGTCCCGTCGGCCAAAAGCATCTTGGGCGGCCCGGTGGTGCCCAAAAGTATCGGCGGACCCTGGCCCAAAACGAGCGTTTTTTCCGGGTTTCTGGCCACCAAGGGCACGGTTCTGGGAACGGTCGAGAGGGCCTTTCGAAGCTCGTCTTCTCCCATAAAAACCCTGTCCCCGTCCGTCTTAAAGCCATGCTCCTTAAAGACCTTCAAGGCCGGCCCGCCCGGAAACGACACCCCGGCCTCGCTAAGGATCCTTACCGTGGCCCGATGGATCTTGGCCAACTCGTCGGGACCGTATTCAATAAGCCTGTTTAACATTTAAACTCCTTAACTCCGGTTTCGCGCGCCGGGAATGAAACCCGCGGCCCCATCCCAGCGCGTTTACGGATGGCCAAACGGCTTTGTTTTCGCCGCTTGCCGCGGCGGCTAAGACCGCTTTTTTGGGCCGTTTTTTGGGCCGTTTTTTTGGCCGCTTTTTAGGCCATTTGGGGCAAAGCCGAGCCCGAAAGGGCGGCGGCTTTGGCGCGGACGCGTTTTTTGAAGTAGACGCTAAGGCCGATACCCATGATGGCCACGATTATGGAGAGGCCAAAAATGTAGTTGTAGCCGGTATGCTGGTCCTTGCCGTAGGCGTCCAGGAGAGCGCCCTGATAGAGGGGGGCGAAAATGTCCGGGGAATAGGCCAAAGTCGCGATGATGCCGGTGGCGATCCCGGTCGCGGCGACCGGAACCAGGCCTTCGGTCAAGAGGGCGTAGTAGACGCCGCGCATGCCAAAATGGGCGGCCATGAAACTAAGCATGATGACGATAAAAAAGCCCACCGAACTTGGCGTTCCGGGAAAGGCGATAAAGAGGATGTTGGTGGCGATGATGATTACGAAGCCGGTAATCATGGTATTGGCAAAGCCGATCCTATCCCCCAAAACCCCGCCGGGGATGGCCATAAACCCCAGGCCGTAGTAGCGAATGCTCGAAACCGCCGCCCCCAGGGCCCCGGAAAGGCCGCAGAGATTGGTGGTGTAAGCGGTCATCACGTCTTGGGACCTAAAGGAAACGTAGGCCATGAAGACGATTATGGCGATTAGCCAAACTTCCGAGATCCGGGCCACCTTGACGATGTCGGCCAAAGACGCTCCCGTCTTGGCGCTGCCGGAAGTGTCGTATTCCTTCATCAAAAACAAAATGCCCAGGCCCACCACGGCGTTCATGGCGGCGTAAAACATCAAAACGTTTTTGACCCCGACCACCGGATCGGCGGCCAGGCCCAAAAGCCAGGCGCCCACCAAACCAATCCCGGTGGAGATGATTCGGCGTATGCCCTCGACAAAGCCAAAGGCCTTGCCTTGGGATTCCGGCGGGGCGCATAGGCGCGTGGCCTTAATGAAGGCGGCCCAAAAGGTCAGGGTGCAGAAAATGCCAAAAAGTACGTGGATGAAAATAACCATGCCAAAGGAAGGCAGGCTTGAGTACCAAAAACCCAAGATGGCGTTGGTGATGAAACTGACGGTCAGGAGTTTTTTGGCCGAAAAACGGTCGGCCAACCAGCCGCCCGGAAAGTAACAAATAATGGTCAATAACCCAAAAAAGCTGGTAATCATGCCCAGCTGGGTATTGGTGACTCCCAGACCTTGCATAAGGGCGTCGTAATAACTGGACCGGGCGTAGGGCATCATGTAAATCGTCCCGCCGCTAAAAGCCAGCAAAACGATGCCCAGCCAATTCATTTTTTTGATCTCCCCTTGTTCCGAATTGCTCATGGAACCCTCCAAGAATAAAAAACAAATATTTTGTTTTTTAGAACAAATAAGCCGAAAATAATAGCTTTGGTGATTTTTCGGGCCCAAGGCCACGAGGGGGGATCCAACTAAGATCTTGGGACCCAACCTTGTGGGGGCGGCTTAAGCCCAAAGGGCGAAGCTGAGCGAATATTTAATTTTTCGGCTAAGTTGGTGTATTAAAGAAACGTTTCGGACCCCGCCTCGAACTCTTGTCCACGCTTGGTCCGACCGTTTCGATTTGGGTCGAGTTCTGATTTGGGTATGAAAAAAAGTTAACAAATAAAAAAACAAATGTCAACAACAAAAAAACAAAAATTTTTTAAAGGCCAATAAAAAACAAATGCCTTGCTTTTTTCCCGACTTCCTAATATAGTAAAAAAACGTATGTTACGATTGGAAGGTGGCCATGAAAGGAATAAAACCGCCCAGCGGCGCCGTTTTCTCGGCCATAGAGGCCGAACTGCCCAAGTTGCCAAAAAAATTACGCGCCTTTGGCCGGCACGTCCTAGACAACCGGGAGCGGGTAATTTTTCAAACCATCCGGCAACTGGCCTCGGAAGCCCAGGTTAGCGAATCGACCATCATGCGCTTTGCCGACCTTTTGGGTTTTACCGGTTACAGCGACTTTCAGGCGGCCGCCCGCGACTACGTGACCGGCGCCCTGGCTTCCACCCAAACCAAGGGGCCAACCAAACCGCCCAACTCGCTTGAGAACCTATCGGCCGAGCTTAACGAAAACGCCGTTTTCCTGGAGTTGGTGGCCCACCTGGCCTCGGCCCGAAAGGTGCACCTTTTGTCGTCGCCCGACGCCGCCGCCGACGCCAAGCGCCTAAAATGGGCCCTAAGCCGCCTAAGGCCGGGCGTGGAAAGGGGTAACGAGCTTCCCAGCCTAGCCGAGGAGGAACTTGAGGCCCTGCCCCCCGACAGCCTGGTTTTGGTCATGACCGTTTGGCACACTACCCTAGAGCTCATGGCCCTGGCCGAGCGGGTCAAGGACAAAAAAATCCCCCAGTACCTCATGACCTTTAACCAGGCCAGCGCCCTGGGGGAGTTTTGCGATCGCCGCTTGATTTTGGATGATTTTCCCGATTACCCCGGCCTGGCCCTCACCGCGGCCATAAACAAACTTACCGAGCGGACCCGCCTGGCCCTGGGCCAACGCCACCAAGACTACCGCGAGAGCTTGGATCTTATCGCCCTAAACCACCAACCCCTTTCCGAACGCCGCGACACCTTGCAGTTGGCCGTGGGCCATGAAATCCGGGCCCTTGATCCTTACTTTAACCATAGCCTTATGCGCGAGGCCATGGTCATGCGCTGCGTTTTTCAGGGCTTGGTGCGTTTTAGGGAGGGGAGCTGGGAGGTGGTGCCGGAATTGGCCGAGAGTTGGCAAATCGCCGAGGACGGGCGCTCTTTCGTTTTCTACCTAAGGCCCGGGGTGCATTTCCACCATGGCTTTGGCGAATTCACGGCCAAGGACGTGAAATTTAGTTTCGAGCGCCTAACCGATCCCGTCGTCCTTAAACGCCAACCGGCCTGGGAGGACCTGGAGGAGGCGATAATACTCTCTCGTTACGCGGTAAAACTGGTTTTCCGAAACCCTTGCCCGCACCTTTTTACCAGCGTTTTGCCCATGACCTCGGGCCTAATCGTTTCCCAAAAGGCCATAGACCAAATGGGCCATTCCCAATACTCCATAAACCCCGTCGGCACCGGACCCTACGCCGTGACCTCCTTTAGGCCCCGCGAAACCCTGGAAATGAAAAGCTTTGACGATTATTGGGGCCCGGCGCCCAGTACCGACCGCCTGGTTTTTCGCCTGGACGTCCACGCCTTCAATTTCCCCTACCATTTCAAAAAAGGGCGCCTGGACGCGGCCGTTTTCGCCAACGTCAGTCCCCGCCTCTCCCAGGACGTCTCCGGCCTTAAGGTCGATAACCGCAAGGCCTTGCAGTTTTGGTGGCTGGGGCTATCGGTCGATAAACCCCCCTTCGATCGCCTGGAAGTAAGGCAAGCCGTCCGTTTGGCCCTGGACAAAACGAAAATCGTCGAATCCGGCCTCCCCGGCACCGAACCCCTCCACACCGTCATCCCCAATGGTACCCCCGGCCACTGGGCCGAGGCCCCGGTTTTTCCCTACGCCCCCCAGGAGGCCCGGGACCTCATGGCCAAGGTGGGCGTCCCCCGCGGAACCTCCATCCGCCTGGGCGCCGACCCCTCGGAAATCGACTTCGCCGTCCTCGAAATCGTTCGGGCTAACCTGGTTGACATCGGTTTTGACGTCCAGTTCGAAATGTCCAATCGCAAACTGCTCATGGAAAAAATCTCCCGCCGGCAATGCGACATGTACATATTTTTTTACAACGCTTACCAAGACGCCTATCTGTCCCTGCGCTGGTTTGTCAAAGACCAGCAATACAACTTTAGCCACTGGGACAATCCCGCCTACGACGAACTGGTCACCCTCATTGGCCGCGAAACCGACGCCGCCAAACGCCTCCAAATGGTCATCGAGGCCCAAAGAATCATCATCGACGACGCCTGGGCCATCTGGCTGGCCCAAGGCCACAATTCCCTGCTTTATAACGATTACGTCGATATCGGCAAACCCCTGCCCGACGGCTTTCTGACCCCCTGGACCATGCGCAAAAAAATCTGACCACCCCAAAACGGCCCCAGAAGCCCCCAGAAGCCCTTCAAAACCCCACCCGCCCCCAAAGTACCCAATCGAGCTTTCCCGGGCCGCCAAGGGGCCTTTACGGCCGTTTGCGGGGCCCTTTTCGATGGGGGGTGAGGTCCTCGATTTGGCGATTTGGGTGGGGAGAGGTCCGCGATTTGACGATTTTGGGGGGGAGAAAGGCCGATCGGCTTTTTTGGGCTGACAAAAAAAATTTTTGAGAGGGAAATTTTTTTGGCC
>JAITLH010000014.1 GCA_031277995.1 Deltaproteobacteria bacterium | reverse complement strand
GGGGTGACCCAGTACTTCCTAGGGCTCGCGACAGACAAAACCACGTGTCTGAATACGCAAACAGGTCCGTAAGGTTTTCTGACTTCCGGATCATCCTAATAATGGTTTCTCTTCCCGATAAAACAATCAGTGAGTTCGGGTTAACGAAACGCTCTGACCCATTTCGTTGGCCCAATTAAACCATTTTCGTCCCCGGTCACAGCGGCGGGTCCGTGCCCGATTTTAACGGGCTTCCCTACACCGGACGGCTCGGCCAATCTCAGAAAGAATGGCACCTCCAAACAGATTGAAATCTCTCTTTTCGGCGGCCGCGTGGCCGAAATAAACTTCCTTCCCTAAATTGAGCCCTTAATTCTCAAAAAAAGGGAATTTCAGCGGACGGTTTATCCGAAACCGAATAAAAAAACCCGAATGAGACGATAAAACACGCCTATTCGGGAAGAGTACCTCAAAAAGATAAGGCTACTACTTCCCGTACCGCGGGGAAGTGAGGAGATTGCCAGGCAGGTCTTCTGACTTCCGGATCTTCCTAGGGCGAAACCTTCCCGGTCCAATTGGGGACCAGTGGCCGCGCAGTTTAGCGCGAATCGCCTTCGTCACCGGTTACAGCGGCGGGCCCGTTCTCGATTTACACGAGATTCCCTTTAGGAAACACCCTTTAAGGTGATCGAACCTGACATCGATAAATTACCAAAAAGTTAAGCCAGTGTCAACAAAATTTTTTTTTAAAAAGTCGTCGAGACTTTCATAAAAAAAAGTTTTAGAACCGAAAAACCCCTAGGGAGCGATGGCCCCGGCCACGTACAGGACGGTATTGACGTAGGTGCCGCTACGGTTATAGAGCATGATGACCTTGCGGCGCTCTTCTTGGTTGACCATGGGTTCGCGCCAGCCGCTGTCCCTTAAGTACCTGCCGATACTAAAAATGGCGTCGGTTTTGTCGAATAGATCGATTCGTCCGTCCGAGTTCCCGTCCACGGCGAACTTGGCGATGTTTGAGGGCATGAATTGCCCGTAGCCAATGGCCCCATAAATCGAGCCGGGAAACTGGGCCGGGTCGAGCCTGTTTTGCCAAGCGTACCTTAGAAGGGCGGCCAGCTCATCGGCCGCCCAGTCGCCCCTTTTTTGGGCCGTCTCGACCATGAAGGCCCTGGTCTCAGAGTCGGTATCCAAACTTGCCAGCTCCGGGGCCACCAAGCCATAGTCCGCGGCCGCGGCCATGGAGGCCAGGGAATAGGCGGCCTTGGCCTTCCCGAAGAAATTGCCGTAACCGGTCTCAATCCACATGATCGAAGCCACCAAGGGCCCCGGGACGTTGTAGACCCTCTCCATGGCGTCAAATATGGCCTTGTCGGCCAGATAGTGGTTTCGTATTTTACTTACGGCCGAGGGGTTGGAAAACTGCGAATAAGTGGCCGATCTTGAGGGGGCGCTAACGGCCGGGGGTTTATACTCCGAAAGATCCCTAACCTTACCAACGTTTAAGAGCACGCTTAAACGCCTGTCCAAATCGTCACTGACCCGGCCCGTTACCGCCATGCCGTGATCGCTTTGGAAACTCCTAACGGCCTTGGCCGTCCCCGGCCCGCCCCTTCCGTCAATGAGAAGGTCATAGCCAAGCTGGTAAAGCTTTTCCTGTACGCCCTTGGTCAAATCGCTTCTGTAGAAAATGCCAAAAAGCTCCTTAAGCTTAGTGACCATGGGCGAGGAATTAAAGCTTAGCTCCGGCGAATTAAAAAAAGCCACCAGGTTTTGCTCCGGAAGCCCCATGGCCCTAAGCCGCCCGGCCAGTTTGGCCCACGGCGCCCTTACCCCCCTAAGCTCGGCTATGGGCCCGCTGGGCACCATGGGCACGGCCTGGCCCGGCCCTGTCCCGCCCGGCCCGGTTCCGATCGGCCCCTCGGGCGCCTTCTTCCCGGCGCAGCCGCTTAAAAAAACCGCCGCGGTCAAAACTACCACCATCGCCAGCCTTGCCAAAACGCTCTCGGCGACAAAGATTTTGCGAACAAAGAACCCGCCAGGGTTAAAAAAACGAAAGTAAGTCATGGCCTTTATCCAAAAGTAAGCCCGTAGGCGTTTTTTCCAAACCAAACATGGCCCCGCCCGGGGCCGGTCAATGAACTTTTTTTTGAACGCGTCCCCCCCGTTCATAAACGCGCTTTGGCCTTCAATACCCCTGGCCTCGCGGGGCCGCTTTTTCCCAGGCTTTGTCTTTGGGCCATGTCCCGTTCTCGCTTTTTCTTTACCCAAGGAGCTATACGGCCCAGGCGGGGCGATACCGCGGCCGGTTTACAGAACCACGATTTTTTTTATCAGTTTCACGACTTCCTCGGGTTCGTCCACGATGGTGAAGATATCCAAGTCTTCTTTGGAGATCATGCGATCCCGGAGCATGGTGCCCTTTAGCCAGTCAACCAAACCCGACCAGTATTCCGAGCCCATGAGGAAGGCCGGAAAGGTCCTGATGCGTTTGGTTTGGATTAGGGTCAGGGATTCGAATAGCTCGTCGAGGGTCCCAAAGCCGCCCGGGAAAACTATGTAGGCTTGGCTGTATTTGACGAAAACGACCTTGCGAATGAAAAAATAATGAAAGTTCATGTGGACGTTAGCGAAGGGGTTGGGGATCTGCTCATGGGGGAGTTCAATATTGAGGCCAATGGAGAGCCCCCCGGCCGAGGCCGCGCCCTTGTTGGCCGCTTCCATGATGCCGCCGCCCCCGCCCGAGACGACCCCAAAACCGGCCTGGGCCAGGAGTTTGGAGGTCTCCATGGCTTTGGCGTAATTGGTATCGCCGGGCTTGGTTCTGGCCGA
>JAITLH010000260.1 GCA_031277995.1 Deltaproteobacteria bacterium | reverse complement strand
ATGTCGCTTAAGGCCCTTTTGGCCCAAGGCGCCCAAAAAAACTAAGGAACCGGTGAAATTTCCATGCCGCCCAAAGCCCTTTTGGCCAAAGGCGCCCAAAAAAAAACTAAGGAACCGGTGAAATTTTTATGCCGCCCAAAGCCCTTTTGGCCCACGGCGCCCAAAAAAAACTAAGGAACCGGTGAAATTTTTATGCCGCTTAAGGTCCTTTTGGCCCACGGCGATAGCAGGAAAAGGAGAAACCCATGGATTTTAACCAACGATCCGAGGAACTAAAGCACAAGTTTCGGTCAAACTGGGTCCGGGAACTTACCCGCAATTACCAATGGGAAATATCCAAGCTGAATTTGAATAAAACCAACGTCCTCATCGACGTTTTTGAAAACAACACCCAATGGGGCTATTGGAACCCGCAAACCAGGGTCATCGGCATCAATTCCAAACTGATCCTCGATTACCCCTGGGACGTGGCCTTGGGAATTTTGCATCATGAGATCGCCCACCAGGTCGTAACCGACGTCTACCCCTTGGCCGCGGTAGAGGAAAAACCCCACGGGCCCATGTTCCAAAGCGTTTGCGAGAGAATGCGAATTCACCCCATGTATAGGCAAGCCTCGGTCGATGTCTCCGGGGACGGGCCGCCCCCTTGCAAATTTGGGCCAAAAAGCCAAACGCTTGAGGAAAACCCCTTATTGGCCAAGATAAAAAAACTCCTGGCCCTCTCGGGATCTCCGGAGCCCCATGAGGCCGAAGCGGCCCTAACCAAGGCCAGCATGCTGATGGCCAAACACAACATCGATACCTCCGCCTTTTTGGCCGAGTCCGACGATTACGAGATCTGGCGCTTTCACTTAAAGACCAAGAAAATTTGCCGCAAAAGCTTTTTGATCTCCTTAATCGTGAGCAACCATTTTTTCGTGCGGTCCCTTTCCAGCACCGTCTACGATCCCATGACGTGCGAGTATACCAAGGCCATCGATTTCATCGGGCGGCCGGTAAATTTGTCCATGGCCAAGCACGTTTACGAATACCTAAACGAGAGGTCCGAAACCTTATGGGAGAAACATAAACCCATGGCCGCCCTAAACGGGGAAAAGGGCCTAGGGGCCAAGACCGCCTTCATCACCAACCTGCTGGCGAGCTTAGACAAAAAGCTTACCCAAGCCGAGGAGGAGCGTAAAAACGCCATGGCCGACCAAGCCCAATCTTCCAACGGCGAGAAATACGTTATCCCCTATGATTTTGTCAGAAACGACATGAAACTTGACGCTTTCATCCAGTTGAACTATCGCTCCTTAAGAAACTCCTCCAAAAAATCCGATTGCGCCTATGCCCCATATAGCTCGTCGGCCGGGAAAATAGCCGGTGAAAACCTAAACATCTACTCGCCCATCTCAGAGGGCCAGCACCGGGACGGCACGGTCAAAGGCTATTTGGGGAAGGACTAAACCCATGGCCCTTTTAGGTTTCAAGCCCGACATGGCCCTATCGCGCGAGGCCATGGTAAGGGATCAGCTTCAGGCCCGCGACATAACCGACCCCAAGGTCTTGGAGGTAATGGGTTCCATCCCCAGGCATCTTTTCGTCGACCAAGCCATGTGGCCGCAAGCCTACTCGGACTCGCCCTTACCCATTGGCCACGGCCAGTTTATCTCCCAGCCCTACATGGTGGCCACCATGTCCCAGCTCCTTAACCTTAAACCCACCGAACGGGTTTTGGAGATTGGTTCCGGCTGCGGTTACCAGACGGCCATACTGGCCAAACTATGCCAAACCGTCTACGCCATCGAGATAATCCCGGCCCTAAGGGATCGAAGCGTCAGGACCCTAAGCGACATCGGCATAAACAACGCCCACATAAAACTGGCCAACGGCCGTTTGGGCTGGCCGGAATTCGCCCCCTTTGACGCCATCCTGGTCGCCGCCTACTCGGAATCCCTACCCAAGGTCCTATACAACCAGTTGACCGTGGGCGGCCGCATGATTATCCCCCTGGGCCCCGAAGGCAACCACAAACTGGTCCTGGTCACCAAAGATCCCGACGGCAGCCAAACCCGCGACATCTTCGGCGCCTGCCGATTCGTGCCGCTGGTTTAAGGGCCAGATAGTTTTAAGGCCCGAATCAGCAGGCGCGGTCAAGCCGCCCGACACCCCGGGACTCCTAAACCCCTAAAGCCCTAAAAAGCCGGCCGCGGCTAGTCGACCAGGCTCCCGGGAAAACCCAGGGTCCTCGCGGTTTTAAATATTTCATAACCGAAAAATTCTTCCATTCTCACGAGATGATGTATAATGCCGCGAGGAAGTTTTTTTTAAGCCTCCGGATTCCCGCGATTAATCCCTTCGCCAAATTTTTGGGTGACCTCCCAAGCTTTAAATTTAAGGCCACTCTGACGGCCTTTGGCCAATAATTTCATAGGTCAAAACGAGCTAAAATTTGTCTATAGTGACCTTAAAGTTAAACTTAAAATCATAGGTGACCCAACGAGGTTATTTTAACCTCCCAAAGTTTACCTTAAATTAAAAAATATTAATATTTTTGGGTATACTCCATGGATTATTATCCCGACGATCTCCCCGACTACATTGTCGAAAAATCCCACTTTGGGCACCTAAAGGCCTTTGGCATAAAAAATGAGCTGAAATTTTTTTCGACCATTTTAACCGACAACGAAGACGTCTTGGCCCTGACCAGGGGTTACGTCGACGGCCGCTGGTGGCTTATGGCCGTAACCGACTCCAGGGTGGTCTTGGTCCATAGGGGACTTATTTATGGCCTTAAATACTTGGAGGTTCCCATAGCCAAGATAAAAAGCGTCAGTTACAAGACCGGCCTATTTTTTGGCACCATCTTCATCGACACCGGGGCCGGCACCGTGGTCTTGGACACGGTCAACAAAAAATCCGCTTCCGAGGTCTCAAACGTCCTGTGCGAGGCCATCGGCGACTCGGCCCAGGCCCTCCCCAACGGCACCAAGTCCACGGCCTTATTAAACCACTTGGAGCGCCTGGCCGCCCTCAAAGACAAAGGCGTCCTGACCGAGGCCGAATTCCTTTCGCAAAAAGAAAAGATCCTGGCCGACTCCCCAATAACCCCAACCAAAGCCCGCTCCAAGGATGAACCCCTCTCCAAACCCACGTTTACGCGCCAGCCCCCGGAGGTCAAAGCCGACTCCAAGGTCGAGACCAAAAGCGATTCCAAAACCCCCTCGACCGAAAAAATCACCCCCAAACCGGTCGTGCCCCTAAACAAGGCCCATTCCCCGGTAGGCCAGCCCTACAATACCAAAAAGCGGGCCTAACCAAGACGCTTTCCGTTTACGCCCAAAAACGCCCCAACGTCCACAAGGTCTTGGTTAACCGATAACCCAAAACCCGCCTTGAGTAAAAACTTATTTTGGCCAAAAAAAACACCATTTTGGCCATGTTTTCGCCCACAACCAAGTTCCGTCGAGTCGCTAAAACCCCATTTTTTTGACCTTGGCTCCCCGCGTCTTTATTTATGCCCTTTTATTCGTTATTTTTTCATATTTCGGAGTTTTGTCCCCTCATTTTCATACCATATTTAGCCCTGTTTGATTCCCCTCCAACCGCTCACCCGTACCCACCCTTTGGCCTCCCCCGGATCCGCGCTCGCCACTGCCCCTGGCCCACTTCGCGCTAGCCGCCTGGCCGGGCCCATAATTCCCCCACTCCCTTTAAAACCATGCCCCTTAGTTGGCTTAAATTTTTAAGCCTAACCAAGCCAAGGCGGCCCATGGGCCGTGGGCCCAGGGGAGATGGGCCCAGCGCGCCTAGGGTCATCGCGCCTAGGCATGGGTCCATAAAGATTGGGTCGGGGCAACCTTTATGGTAACTCACATAGGTTAGAGTTTGTTTAAAAAAATAAAAATAATTTATAAGTGGGCTTTGGATATTTTTAGTCAATATGAAAACATAAATATTTAAACAGATTTGTTGGGTATTGGGAAATTACGTTCCATTAAACGCTCCTTTGCCACCCGTAAATGAGATTGCCGGGCCAAAAAATTTAAAAAAATAAATTTAAAGTTCTTAGGTCCTTGATCCGATAAGAAAATTGAAACCACCCCAAAAAAAACGGTGGGTTTCTTAAGCGCCGGAGGCGGCCATGACAACGTTAAATTTAAATCTACTTTTGGGAAGCTATTCGCAAGGCCTGTTGGTTCAAAAGGCCATGGCCAACCGTTGCCAGTCATCCGTCCCCTCCGTTAACCCAGAGACCGAAAGCCAAAACGCCTCGGAAATCCAAGCCCTCCAAGACCAAGAAATCAAAAAAGTCGAGGCCATCGGCCAGGAACAGGAAGAATCAAACTCTACCCTGGTTACCGAAAAACGCAAAAGCGTCCTGGAACGTTTTGGGGAAAGCTTAAACGACAAAATCTCCCAGTCCAAAAAGTTTGACCCCGTGGCCGCCTCAAACGCCTTGGAACAAATCGTCGCCGAAGCGGCCAGTATCGGCGAAAGCCTGGGCCAAGCCAAGGCCAACGAATTTATGAACAAAGTCTTGGTGGCCGCCGACGGGGAAGCTAACCCCGACTCCATTAAGCTGGCCGTGGAATCCTTTTTCGCCTCGGCCGCCGACTCATCGTTGGCCAACCCCACCGCCTACCAAAAACTCGAGCAAGCCAAGGGCGCCTTCTCCAAGCTCCTGGACGGTTCGGAAGAATCCGATCCCGGCCAATCTTCCTCCCCGGAAGTTCTCGCCCCCTCCGCCCAATCGCTCCTATACCAATCCTATGTTTCCGGCTCCAAACCGGGTCCCCATACCCGTCCTTTCACGCAAAGCCTCATAGGAAATCTCTTTAGCGCCGTCGCCTAAACCGAGACCCCAAAGCTCAATTTCAAGACCTTTTCACGTTTATGCCTAAATTACGCCCTTTAACGGACCGCGCGAGTGATCTCGCGGCCCTAAATTGGTTCTTTTGGCGGCCGTTTTCTAATTGGGTTTACCTAAGTGGTTTATTTGGCAGGTTTGTGCCGTTAAACCTTACCGGACCATTAAGGGTAAATAAGAAACGATAAGGGATCGCTCCCGAATTTATCGGCTAACTAGTGAAAAATTGGAAATTTTTTAGGGCGCCGGACTTGATTGGTGTCGCGAAAATGACATAATTGGGCAATTTTAGGTTAACGTAAACTTTGGTTGAAATAGGCAAAGGCCGCTAATTCAAATCTCATTGACAATTCAGACAAAATTATCCCGGATTTTTTATTGACAAGACTTGTCGTCACGTTTCGCGATGGCCGTTGATACTAATCGCCT
>JAITLH010000251.1 GCA_031277995.1 Deltaproteobacteria bacterium | reverse complement strand
GTCGGGGTTTCCCGGGAGCTCCATTTTTCCCGTGAGATTCGTCGTCGGGGTTTCCAGGGGGCTCCATTTTTCCCGTAAGATTAGTCGTCGCGATTTCTCGTAAGCTCTATTATCGTTATTTTTCCCGTAAGATCAATCGTCTCTTTTTATCGGAACTTTTTGTCGCTTATCGTAGGTCTCCATAAAAAAAAGTCCCGCTTTCGATAGACGTGGCGGGACTTAACGCGTTACTTTTATTACTTAAAGACTTATGTCATCATCTAAGCTTCGTGGGTAGGGGTATCGTCGATTTCACGGGCCTTAACCAAGCCGAACTCACTTTTGGTCTGTTCAGCCAAGTTCTTCATGAGCTCGCACAGCTCGCGCTCTTCTTTTTTAAGACGATGATGTTCATAGATAATGGATCCAAACATCGCGGCTAAACAAACGCCGGAATAAACATAGGGCATGATTTCACCTTTTTCTATATTGAGAGGTTATTTTCACCGGCATACTCTTCGGTTCCGGCTTAGGTTTCTGGGGATATTTTGGTTCCACCGACGTTTGTCTTTCGATTTTAAAGACAACCAGGACTGGGTTAGCCGTTTGACTTTAGAAGCGGCCATTTTTACCGCCCCAAACCTGATGTCAAGGTGTAAGCAAATCATGGGCCAAATTTTAAAAACCGCGGCTGGAAATAATATTTATAATTTTGGAGCATAATTGGCTAGCGAGCGGGTTGTGGGGAATAGTCTAGCCAACACCTTCAGCATAAACTTAATAATTATAAGATATTAACTAGTTTGAATCACTTTTTTAGCATGATTAAACTTTTTTAGAACCATAATATAGAAAAATACCGTTAGGGCCTACGTAACCATATACGATTAACGCCATTGGCGTCTGGGGCCCTTCTTTGTTTAAAAGATTGACCGCGAAACTTTTTCAGAGCCAAAATCTTGTCGCGGCTGGTTTTTTTTGGTTGGGAATCTCTAATATTCCACTTGATTTATATGTCATCTAAATATATCATGACCTGAAAATCGATGAAGAAATTTCTCGTCGCCGTCAAAAAAGCGGCCATAATCCGAGCTTATAAACATGCGTTTAAACGACCGCATAATTAGTCATTTTATCGTTAATTTTATTTTTAACTAGAAAATTATAAACCCAAATATATCATAAACCAATACATTAGTATTTTTCTCCCATTCCATGGCCACGGCCTTTGTTTGGTTATAATAATTCGAGTATTACATGCCAAGACTGTCTCGACTTACGGATTTGATAAATCCATCTCCCACTTTGACCCTAGACGCCCAGGTCAAAGCCTTAAAGGCCAGCGGGGCCGACATTGTCAACATGGGAGTTGGCGAACCGGACTTTCCCACCCCGGACTACATACGGGAAGCGGCCATCAAGGCCATTTCTGAAGGTTTTACCCGCTATACCCCCAGCGAGGGCATAATCGATCTTAGGCAGGCCGTCTCCGACAAACTCTCCAAGGAAAACGGGCTTGACTATAAACCCAACCAAATAGTCGTCTCCAACGGCGGCAAACATAGTTTGGCCAATATCGCGCTCGCCCTTTTCCAAGAAGGCGACGAGGTCATTATCCCCACCCCGACTTGGGTAACCTACCCGGAGCTGATCGTCTTGTCGGGCGCCAAGCCGATATTCGTGCCCACGCTGGAAAAGGACGGTTACGTTTTAAAGCCGCAAGCCCTAAGCCAGGCCCTAAGCCCCAGGACCAAGGGCTTAATCATCAACTCGCCTTGTAACCCCACGGGCATGATCTATTCCAAAGAAGACCTACTGGCCTTGGTCGATCTTATTCTCAAGGCCGATCTCTGGGTCATCTCGGACGATATCTACGAAAGCCTTATTTATGATGGGGCGGAATTTTATAACTTACCCATGGTCGCGCCCGAAACTTTGGATCGGACGGTCATCGTTAACGGGGTCTCAAAAAAGTACTCCATGACCGGCTGGCGGATTGGCTATCTGGCTGGCCCCGAGGCCCTTGCCAAGGCCGTGACCAAAATCCAAAGCCAAATGACCTCGAACCCCAATAGCGTAGCCCAGAAAGCCGCCCTGGCCGCCTTGACGGGCCCCCAGGAAAGCGCCTTGGAAATGGTCAAAACTTTCGGGAAAAGAAAAAAACTCGTTTACGAATTTTTGTCAACCATTCCGGGGGTCGTTTGCCCCGAACCCAAGGGGGCCTTTTACGTTTTTCCTGACGTTTCCGAACATTATGGGAGAACCCTGGGCGGGGTTAAGATCAACGGTTCCGACGACTTGGCCTTAGTTTTGCTACAAAAAAGCTTGGTCGCCACCGTGCCCGGCTCTGGGTTTATGGAAGATCGGGCCATACGTTTAAGTTACGCGGTTTCCGAGTTAGACTTAGAGAGGGGGCTTGAAAGGATCGCCAAGCTCTTGGCCTAAGACCCGTCGCCAATGGGCCCTGGTCGGGTCCAAACGACCCCTGGGGAATTTTCTTTAGCCCTCCAATCGGGCTCGAAAGATCGCTTTTTGATACTGGATTCTTTGCCATAAAAGGGGTAATCCAAGAAAATTTTGCCTCAAATCGATTTTTTTTGCTATTTGCCCCTTGTTTTTTGTCGGAAGAGTACTATATTATATTTGTTGGTTTAAGGGGCCTCGTCGGTTTTTTGAGTTCGACGAGCGAAAGCGGCCTAAACAGTGGATAATCGAAAAGGATTGCCAAAAATGTTTGTTCCCATAGTCATAGAACAGTCCAATAGAGGCGAGCGGGCTTTTGACATATATTCCAGATTGCTTAAGGATCGTATCATTTTATTGGGTACGCCCATTGACGATCAGGTAGCCAACCTTATTTGCGCCCAACTTATATTTTTGGAGGCGGAGGATCCGGAAAAGGACATCCATCTCTACATAAACTCTCCGGGCGGCGTCGTTTCCTCGGGATTGGCCATCTACGACACCATGCGTTTCATTAAACCAGAAGTCAACACCTTATGTTTGGGCCAAGCGGCCAGCATGGGCGCCCTTCTTTTAGCCGCCGGGGCTAAGGGCAAACGCTGGGCCTTGCCCCACTCCAAGATCATGATTCACCAGCCCTCCGGCGGTTTTCAGGGTCAGGCTTCGGACATTGAGATTCAATCAAGAGAAATCCGACGCACCAGGCTGGCCTTGGACACGATCTTAAGCCAGATTACTGGTCATCCGGTTGAAAAGATTTCAACCGACACCGAACGCGACAACTTTATGGATCCCTTAGAGGCTAAAGAATATGGCTTAATCGACATGGTTATAGACCAACGTCCATCAACAACCGAGGAAACTCCGGCTAAGTCCGAGTAAGAAAACAACAACTTTCCATCACTGCTCACATAAGTGATTTTACTTGTGAGACTTTCTATGAAATTTGACGATAAAAACAAAAACACACCCGTCTGCGCTTTCAGCCGGCAACCCCAACGCGAAGGGGTCCGCATGATCGCCGGGCCTGACCCCGAACGTATTCACATCTGCGAGTTTTGCCTGGACCAATGCCGAGACATTATCTCCAGGGATCACGCGGATCCGCTTTTACGTCCCAAGGGCAGCATACCCAAACCCCACGAAATTAAGGCCATCCTTGACGATTACGTCATCGGACAGGACCAAGCCAAGAAAATCCTGGCCGTCTCGGTCTATAACCACTATAAAAGGATCGAGTCCAAACCGGACGTGGACGGGGTGGAGCTGGCCAAAAGTAACATTCTCCTTTTGGGTCCCACCGGAAGTGGCAAAACCCTTTTGGCCCAGACGCTGGCCAGGATCTTAAACGTTCCCTTCACCATCGCCGACGCGACCGCCCTTACCGAGGCCGGATACGTGGGTGAGGACGTCGAAAACATTATCGTAAGTCTCCTCCAGGCGGCCAACTACGACATCGAGATGGCCTCCAAAGGCATCGTTTACCTTGACGAAGTCGATAAGGTCGCCCGCAAAAGCGATAACGCCTCCATAACCCGCGACGTTTCGGGCGAAGGCGTCCAGCAAGCTCTCCTTAAAATAATCGAAGGCACCGTGGCCTCGGTTCCTCCCAAGGGCGGCCGTAAGCACCCCCAACAGGAGCTAACCAAGGTGGACACGACCAACATTCTTTTCATCTGCGGCGGGGCTTTCGTCGGCCTGGAAAAGATCATCAAGAGCCGGGTCGGGGTCAAATCCAGGGGTTTCTCCGCTCCCATCGAACACTTAAAGGATAACCGTTCTGAAAGCGAACTTCTGGCTGATTGCCAACCTGAGGATCTCTTAAGTTCGGGCTAATCCCGGAGTTCGTCGGGCGCCTCCCCGTCCTAGCCTCGCTTTCAGAGCTAGACGAAAACGCCATGGTCCGCATCCTAAAAGAGCCAAAAAACGCCCTCATGCGGCAATACCAGAAACTGTTTAAGCTTGAGGGGGTAAACCTCAAGTTTACCGAGGAAGCTTTGGTGGCGGTGGCCCAGCAAGCCTTAAAACGCAAGACCGGGGCCCGCGGCCTCCGCTCGATCCTTGAAAACGCCATGCTTGACATCATGTATGATCTGCCGGCCATGGAAAATGTCAGGGACTGCCTGATCTCGGCCGAGGTCATTCTAAAACAAGAAGAACCAATCATCATTTTTGAAGGTGACGTTGCCAAAACCGGCTGACAAGTTATTTTAACCTTAACTCGGCGGTCTTACCGACATACCGGACCGCCGAAAGAACTTATTTTACCTGGTGACTTCTTTAAAGGTCACCCCAGGAGACATTAAGGTGTTCGGAGCAAACAAATTCCGGCCCACAGTCACGCAACCGGGCCCCGGCGCTAGGCTTCAGCTGCCGCTTCTTCCCTTACGGGACGTGGTTGTGTTTCCCCACATGGTCGTTCCCCTGTTCGTAGGCCGGGAAAAATCCATAAAAGCCCTTGAGTACGCCATGACTCAGGACAAAAATATTTTTCTTTGCACTCAACGGGAAGCCCGAGTGGACGAGCCCCAGGAAGCTGACATCCACAGCATGGGGACAATCGGTTCCGTCCTTCAGCTTTTGCGACTCCCAGACGGAACGGTTAAGGCCCTAGTTGAGGGTCGCAGCCGCGGACGGACGGAATCCTTTCTTCACAACCACGAATTTTTCTTCGTCGAAGTCGAAACCATGATCGAACCGGTCGAGTCCCCTCTCGAACTGGAGGCGCTGGTAAGATCCCTTAACTCCACCTTCGAAACTTACGCGAAAATTAACAAGAAAATTCCGCCCGACGTAATCAACAATATCGCCGCCATAACCGATCCCTCGCAACTTTGCGACGCCATGGTTAACCATCTGACCTTAAAGCTTGAGGATAAGCAGACGCTTTTGGCTATGGTTAGCCCCCAGGAAAGAATGAATTCTCTCTTTGAGCTCATGCGCGGGGAGATTGAAGTCCTTCAAATAGAGCAGCGCATCAAGAACCGGGTCAAAAAGCAGATGGAAAAGACCCAAAAGGAGTATTATCTCAACGAGCAGATGCGGGCCATCCAAAAGGAGATGGGCGATACCGACGACATCAAAAACGAGATTAACGATATTGAGGACAAGATCAAAAATAAGCGGCTCCCCAAAGAAGCCGGCCAAAAAGTTCGCCACGAACTAAAAAAGCTAAAGATGATGTCGCCTATGAGCGCCGAGGCCACGGTCGTTAGGAATTACATCGACTGGATCCTGGCCCTGCCATGGTATGAGCGCTCCAAAGACACCCTAAACATCGAGACCGCCGAGGCCATCATGGATGAGGATCACTACGGGTTGGAAAAACCCAAGGAAAGGATCCTGGAGTATCTGGCCGTTCAAAGCATGGTCAAGAAAAACAAGGGCCCCATCCTCTGCCTGGTTGGACCTCCGGGCGTGGGCAAAACCTCTTTGGCCAAATCGGTAGCCAGGGCCTTGGGCCGTAACTTTATCCGCCTTTCTTTGGGCGGGGTTAGGGACGAAGCCGAGATCCGCGGCCACCGCCGGACCTATATCGGCGCCATGCCCGGCAAAATCATCCAGAGCCTAAAGAAAGCCAGAACCGGGAACCCGGTCTTTTGCCTCGACGAGATCGACAAGCTCTCCAACGATTTTCGGGGGGATCCCTCGGCCGCCCTTTTGGAGGTCTTGGATCCCGAGCAAAACTGCAAGTTTGGCGACCACTACATGGACATGGACTATGATCTCTCCGAGGTCATGTTTATCACCACGGCCAACAATCTTTACTCAATCCCGGCGCCTCTCCAAGACCGTATGGAAATCATCCGTTTGGCGGGTTACACCGAAGACGAGAAACTCAACATCGCCCGAAACTTCTTGATCAAAAAGCAGGTCGAAGCCAACGGGCTCAAAGTCGACTCGGTCGATATCACCGATAACGCCATATTGTCGACCATTCGTCGCTACACCAGGGAAGCCGGGGTTAGGAACTTGGAGCGGGAAATCGCCACCATCTGCCGTAAGCTGGCCCGGGAAGTGATGAAAAACAACGAGGATGAGTACAAACTCAAGGTCTCGGCCAAAAACATCGCCCAGTATTTGGGCGTTCCCAAATACCGCTTTGGCGTGGCCGAGGAAAGTGACGAGATCGGCTTGGTTACCGGCCTGGCTTGGACCGAGGTTGGCGGCGAGATCCTCCAAACGGAAGTCCTAATCATGCCCGGACGCGGGAACATGACCCTCACCGGCAAACTCGGCGACGTCATGCAAGAGTCGGCCAGGGCCGCTTTTAGCTACGTTCGGTCCATCGCCCAGCGGCTGGGCCTTGACCCCAACTTCCATCGGCGCATCGACATACACATCCACTTGCCCGAGGGCGCGACCCCCAAGGACGGACCCTCGGCCGGCATTACCCTGGTCACGGCCTTGGTTTCGGCCCTGACCAAACGCAAGGTCAGAAAGGACGTGGCCATGACCGGCGAGGTTACCTTAAGGGGTAGGGTCCTACCCATCGGCGGCCTTAAAGAAAAGGTTATGGCAGCCCATAGGGGTGAAATCAAGCACCTTATCATTCCCCAAGAGAATGAAAAGGACCTTAAGGACATCCCAGAGAGAATCCTAAAGGCCTTCACCATCACCACGGTCAAGATGGTTGACGAGGTTTTGGAACAGGCCCTCATCGTTGAGCCGGGCGGCCCGCCCATTTTCACCGAAGAGGTTTCCGACGATACCCTCTCCCCGGCGCTCCTGGCCAAGACGGCCACCGAGGCTGGGCAGGAGGCCCAACTCCAAAGCAATCCCCAATAGTCTTTTCTAAAGACTAAGGAAACATAAAAAGCGCAGAAAGAGTGACTATTGCCACTTTTTCTGCGCTTTTTACGTTTAAAACTATAAAAACAGAGCTTAACGATACCTTCCGAGACTTGGCCTTTAAACGGTCATTTTGGGGCCTCTGGGCGCGTCCGACCCCTTGCCCCAGTAAATATCTGTGAGCCGCCACCAAAAGCCGCCACGGGTCGAATTTGACCGATTACGGGCCAATTTTTGGAGGGGGTGCGCTTTCGGGTTTCTGGCTAAGCCAGGAGAGATTGGCCGGCCGAATGTTAAACGGCGGGCCGTTTTACTCTCGACCCCTTTTTGGGCTAAGCCAGGGGAGATTGGCCGATCGGATGCCCTCGGGCCACCTGTCAATCGAAGCTTAGATACCCCTGCTTGGCCGCCAGGCGCGACCATTTGGCCGCCTCTTCCAGATTTTTCTTAATCCCCCGACCGCTTTTATACATCCTGGACAAGTTAAACTGGGCGACTTTATGGCCACCCTGGGCGCCGATTAGGTAATACTTAGCGGCCTTGGATAGGCATTTTCTGGTCCCAAAGCCAGTCTCAAAATCCATACCGGTCATGAAGGCGGCCTCCAGATGGCCTTGATCGGCCGCGGCCATATACCAGCGGTGGGCCCCGGCCCGGTCGTAGAAGGGGCTAAACTCCTTATCGTCCCTGTCCGGAACCATGCCCAGGAATCTGACGGTCTTGGAATCTTGCCTTAGGGCATCGCCCAGGTCGAAGATTTGACTCTCAAACTCTGGGTTTTCGCTAAGGGAGTCAAAATCATTCGAGATGAGCTCATTGATGAGATCCTCAATAACCTCATCGCCCTCACCGCGGGGGCTGTCGTCGCTTTGGTCTTCATGGCCCACTAGGCCTGACCCTGGATAGCGGCCGTCCAAAAACCTGGCCAAGTCGTCGCTTTGGTCTTCATGGCCCACTAGGCCTGACCCGGGATAGCGGCCGTCCAAAAACCTGGCCAAATTGTATTGGGCTTCCATTAAACCCGATTCGGCCGCCCTTTCTAGCCAGTAGCGACTTTCCGAGGGATCGCGATGAACCCCGAGGCCCAGGGCGTATTTAAGGCCCAAATTTAACTGGGCCTTTTCAAGGCCGTGTTCGGCCGAGAGCCTAAATAACCTGGTGGCCTCAATTTGGTTTTTCGGCAGGCCGTCCCCGGCCTGATACATAAGCCCCAAGTTAAACTGAGCCCGGGCGTCCCCTTTATCGGCCGAACTTATAAGCAATTTTAAGGACCGATCGCGATCGACCGGGACCCCGTAACCCAGGTAATGCATAAGCGAGAGATTGAACTCGGCGTCGGCGTCCCCTTTTAGGGCGGCCTGGGTATAGTTCTCCAAAGCTTCGGTATAATCCTCCTTTAATTCCAGATCGCCGCCAAACATCTCGGCCAAGTGGGGTTGGTTCCCAATCTGCCCACTTAAGGCCGCCTGTTTATACCATTTAAAGGATTTAACGATGTCTTTGGGCACGCCCTGGCCTAAGAAATACATGGAGGCTATGTTGATCTGGGCCCAGGGATAGCCGTTTTCGGCGGCCCTTTCGTACCAAACCGCGGCTTCGCTGAGATTGAGCTCCCAATCCACCCCTTGGCTCTCGTAAAGGTTGGCCAGGTGATACTGCGACAAGACATGGCCTTGGGAAGCGGCCATCTTATACCACCTAGCCGCCTCCGTCCAATTGGGCTCCACCCCGTCGCCAAGATCGTAGATCAGGCCCAAATTAAACTGGGCTTTGAGTTGGCCTTGAAGGGCGGCTTGACGATACCACCACAGGGCTTGGTTTTTGTCCTGGGGGTGGCCTTCGCCCAGATCCAACATGACCCCCAAGTTGAGCTGGCTTTCGGCCAGCCCGGCCAAGGCGGCCAAGGTGTACCATTTAACGGCCTCAAAGGGATCGCGACGAATGAAAAGCCCTTCGTCATAGATGGTGCCAAGGGTATGCTGGGCCTGGATCTGGCCGTTTTCCGCGGCCTGGCGATACCATTTTATGGCCACATCCATGTCCCTTTGGATCCCCACGCCTTCCTCATAAAAGGTGCCTATGAGATACTGGGCCTCTTTGTTACCGGCCTCGGCGGCCTGCCCATACCAGCGGGCGGCCCGAACCTTATCGATGCCGGCCCCGCCCTCGCCGCGGTCATACATGACTCCCAAACAAAGCTGGGCCTCGGGCAGCCCGCCGTTGGCGGCGAGACGATAGAGTTTAAAGGCCTCGCGTCGGCTTTTTTTAACCCCATCGCCAAAATCGCGCATTTTAGCCAAGCTAAACTGCGCCTGGGGCATTCCGCTGTCGGCGGCCAGGGAATACCATTCCGCGGCCCGCTTTTTGTCAACGGGCAAACCGGCCTGACCCAGGTAATACATGTCCCCAAGCCGAAACTGGGCCCTGACGTCTCCGCTTTCGGCGGCTATCCGGTACCATTTCTCGGCCTCGAATTCGTCGGCCGGTTGGCCCAAACCCAAAAGGCACATGTGGGCTAGGTTATACTGGGCCTCGCGAAAACCTTGCTCGGCCGAAAGCCGAAAATATTTTCTGGCCTCGTCATAGTTTTTGGGCAACATTTCGCCGTGGTAATACAGCGACCCCAACTGGCATTGGGCTTTAGCCTCACCTATCTTGGCCTGTTCCATTATTTTTGTGTAGCGAATCATAAAATCTCCAATAATAAAAAAATCGTCAATTAAAAATTAAATTTTAATTGATAATTTATATTATTAAAGATAAAAATTAAAACCTATATTAAATAAGACACCACTTAGATTTTATATACCTGATAGATTAAAACAAATTTATGTAGTGATGATTATTTTTCATCTCTAAGGTCGTTTATCCAGGCGGACTTTAAACAACTAGGCTAAAAGGAGCGGGACGGCGTAACGGGGACTAATCATGTAAACTATGGATTATATAACGAAAAATCTAAGCGGGCTTTAAATAAAGTTAAACATCGACTTGTCTTCATTTAATAAAGCAAGTCAATAATGTCATGTATTTTGGATATAAAAACTTAAAAAAGGATCGATCTTTCCTATCAGAAAAATCAAGAAAACTTCAAAATCTTTCCGGCTTCCGGTTCCAGTGGCGGCCAAACCAGGGCCTCAAGGGACCTCGGAACGATTTGATTTTTTAGGGTCACCTTGCGGCCGGAAACCTCCAACCGTCCTTGGGCTAGCCAGCTAACGGCCTGGGGCAATATCCTGTGCTCGATATGTAAAATCCTAGCCGCCAAATCGTCGGCCCCGTCGGTATCCAAGACCGGAACGGCGCCTTGAATGATAATCGGGCCGGTGTCAATTCCTTGATCGACAAAATGAACCGTCGCCCCGGCCAGCTTAATCCCGGATTTAACCTCGGCCTCCCAGACGCTTTCACCGGGAAAGGAAGGTAAAAGGGCCGGGTGGACGTTTATGACTTTTAAGGGAAAAGCTTCCAAAAAGAGAGGTCCAAGGATCCGCAAAAACCCGGCTAGAACCACCAGCTCGACCCCAAAAGGCGCCAAGACTTCAAGGAGGCGTTTTTCATAGCCATCCCGGTTGGCGTGATAGGCCGTCCTGGGGACGAAAGTCGCGTAAATTCCCCGCTCCCTAGCCACGTTTAAGGCTCCGGCGTGATGGCTATCGCAAACCACGGCCACGGGCTCGGCTCCGCCCAACCGCCCGTTCTCATGGGCATCCAATAGGGCGGCCAAGTTTGAACCTCGACCGGAGCAAAAAACGGCAAATTTCATAAAAAAAATCAATTATTTCGTAAAAAATTTACTTATATGAAGAAATGGTTAGCTTGAGGCCAAAAATTAACAAATTTTGTTAAAGCAATGGTTAGGTTAAGGCCATTAATTCATAAAAATTTTGGCAAAAACCAAATCCAATATTTCAGAATTTGATAAAACCAAAATTAAACGGGGCCTTAATCCTGATCATCGTCGTCTTTGGGTAAGCCTTCGTCAACTATCGTGACTCGGCTAGCGCCCATTTGGGGAAAAATGGAACCGATCAAATAGGGATGCTCGCCATGATCGTCCAAAATGGCCATAACGTCAACCAAATCTTTGGGGGCGACCACGAGAATCATGCCCAGGCCCATGTTGAAGGCGCGATATGACTCCGCGGAACTCAGGTTGCCGTGTTCGGCCAAAAAATCAAAGATAGGTTTTCTCGCCCAACTTTTGGAATATAAGACCGCCTGGCAACCAAAAGGAAGTACCCTGGGTAAGTTTTCGGTTATGCCCCCGCCGGTCACGTGGACTAGGCCGTGGATTTGGTGGCGCTTTAAGACGGCCAAGATTGACTGAACGTAGATCTTGGTCGGGGTCAAGAGAACGTCGGCCACGGTCGAATCGAATAAAGGCGAGTCTATTTTCAAGCCCAACTTATCGAAGATGATTTTTCTGGCCAAGGAAAAACCGTTGGAATGAAGGCCCGTGGAGGGAAGGCCGATAAGCTTATGGCCAAGGGCGATATTGCTGCCATCGATGATGGCTTCCCTTTCGACCACCCCCACGGCGAAACCGGCCATGTCGTAATCGCCGTCTTGGTAAAAACCGGGCATTTCGGCCGTCTCGCCGCCCAAAAGGGCGCAGCCGGCCTGACGGCAGCCGGAGGTAACCCCGGAAACCAAAAGGGCCACTTTTTCCGGCTCAATCTTGCCCATGGCCAAATAGTCAAGAAAAAATAGCGGCCGAGCCCCTTGGGTTAAAACGTCGTTTACGCTCATGGCCACGAGGTCAATACCCACGGTATTGTGGCGGTTGGCCATGATGGCCACTTTAAGTTTGGTGCCCACCCCGTCGGTCGAAGAGACCAAAACGGGATCTTTAAGCTGCAAACTTCCTAGCCCGTATAGACCGGAAAAAGCGCCGATGTCATTCAACACCCGAGAATCAAAGGTGGATTGAGCCATGGGCGTAATAAGCCTTACGGCCTCGTTCCCAGCGTCAATGTCCACCCCGGCGTCCTTATAGGATATACTCAAATTTTCGTCGTCGGCGCTCAAAAAGTTACCCCTAATCAGGAAAGAAAACCCGGCGGGATTTTCTGCAATGCATTATAACCCCATAGGTATTTTAAGGCAAGAAGTTTTCAAAGGTCAAACAAGTTATCAAGTTAATTTTTTTAAATATTTCCGCTCGCGGCGCCAAATGGACCTAAATTTCGCTGAAGTTAACCAAACCTAAAGTTTTATTCCCCTCGCGGCCGGCCTGATTTCCTTAATGAATAACGGGCTTCAATTTCGCTGAAGTTAACCAAACGTAAAGTTTTATTCCCCTCGCCTCCGGCCTGATTTCCTTAAGGGATAACGGGCTTCAATTTCGCGGAAGTTAACCAAACGTAAAATTTTATTCCCCTCGCCTCCGGCTTGATTTTCTTAAGGGATAACGGGCTTCAATTTCGCTGAAGTTAACAACTCGTAAAATTTTATTCCCCTCGCGGCCGGGGTGATTTCTTTGGTGGAGATTGGTGGGAGAGAGAAAAAAAGGGGGAAAGGTTTGCCTTTGAACGTTTGGCCTATGAATGGCGCTAAAATCCCAAACTTTTTCAAGGCAAGGGGCTAGCGATTTTTGATGGTTACAAACATAATAAGCATATTTAAAATTTTAAATATGCTTATTATGGGTAATTAAGTTTTGCCTTATTTATAGTCCCAGTTACGGCCAAAGGGGAAAGGCTTTTTTGGAAGGCCGGTTTTCGCCTCTTCATTTTTGTAAGAACTAATCTGAACCGGTTCGTTTTGGGTCGCCTCAATGGCCGGTTGATTTAGGTTACTCAAATCTTGGGTTTGTTTGAGGTTATCCTGACTGATTTTAGATAACTCCTTGACCAACAAATTAACCGCTTGTATGCTAATACTGGAAATATCGCTCACGGGTTCTTCATTTTTTACCAGTTTAATGGTCCCCAACTCGTTTTTAGGCAAATCGTATTTTCGCGGACCATCCGGCGACGAACCAGCGGTGGGCAACTCAATGGTAACGGTATCGTTTTTGCGCGGGTCAAATGCCACCCGGCTCACTTTTTGGTGCTCAAAAATCGAGGCCAAAGTGCGCAGCCTGACCGAGTCGGCCGTGGGGCTTAATTTTTCGATATACTTCCGAAATCTCTTAGCCAAGGGAGCCCAGAACAAAGTCGAAAGTAGGCTTTGACTTCATCCGGGGCTTTCTCGACGACGGAAGGAACCCTTTCATAACTGTCCAGGTCAATCAAAACGAGGTTAAGCAAATAATTGGAGGGGATCTGGAGAGCCCTGGGACTGTCGGAAACGCTCATCAGCATGTGGGAATGGGGCGGTTCTTGCAAGGCAATCCTGGTAAGGACGAAATCCAAAAACTGGCGCCCGTAAACGTCCATCGGGGAGAGGTTGGCGTCCAATATGGCCAAAACGGGCGGGAAGGTTGAGCCCGGTATCAAAACCGAGTTGAGCTTTTCATGCTCGTTGACCCCTACCCCCATGTCAATGAGGGCTTCCTTACCGCCGCCCACGACGGAAACAAGGGTTTCCACCACCAAGCGAGCCCCCAGACCTTTGAGGGCCAAAACGGCTCCGGCCTGCTTGGAGAGTTCACAGGAGGCCACGAGGGAAGCGATCTTGGCTTGCGATAGCCCTAAGAGATTGAGGATGTCCCTCGAATCAACCCCGTTGCCTAAAACCGATGGCCTTTTGGCCCAGTCATTGGCTTGAAGCGTGGGTTCGCTTGGATTTTCGGAGATGAAAGACTTAAAAAAGGCCACGTTGGCCAGTTCCTTCATGCCGTCATGCCTGGCCTCGTCGAATCTTTTTCTTATCTCGTCGTAAAGTTCGGAGGGCAGTAAATCCATCTCTTTGGTACGGGTCTCGACTTGCCCCTGCAAATTCTTAAGGTCAGACTCAAGCTTGTTTATTTCATCGACGATAGTCGATTTTTGGGACAAAAGCTTATTGGCGCTAATCTCCACATAGTCATCTACCTTGGTCTTTATAACTGGAAGATCCAGCATTTCTTGAACCAAGTTATCGACTTCGTTGTTATTGTCCGCGATTTTAGAGAGGGCGTTTCGAATATATTCGATACTATTTACGTCGATCCGATCGGAGAAAGTATCTAAATAATTAGAAAGAAAAGCCACTTGACTTTTGGAGATATCTAAAGATACGCTTTCCATCTCTTTCTTGATAAGAGACGAAAAAATATAGGAAATGGGAGCGCAGTTATAGTACTGATCTTCGGGGGGCAAAGGCCCTAGGACATAGGGCTTGTAGTTTAAAATCAAGCTGGGCAAATGCCTCCAGGCCAACATATTGGCGAAAAAGGCGTTATCGTCCACCGATCTTGACTGGTTGGGCCGCCCGGCCACGTAAAGCTGGTTATTGAGACTGAAAATGGGCATGAACCGGTCATTTTCGGTCAGGACCATGATTTCTTTTATTCTGGCGCGGATGAGATCGATTTGATCGGGTGAGTACTCGATAAAATGGACTTGGTAAAGGGGTTTTCTCTCTTCCAGGGTGGCGTGGGTTAGAATCATGCGATCGGTGTCTGAAAAAGACGTAGACCAAATAGCCACTTCGCCTTTTTGAGGCAACCATATGGATTTGGCAGTACTAAAAGATATTAACTGCCCATTTTTTGGGAACATTAATTCTTTTTTTAACCGATCATTCAAATAAAAGACTTTGTTATCATAGTCAATTAGAGCTAAAGGCGTTAAGTAAGCCACCTTCGAAGTCGCGCTATGACAAAAAGCTATTACTTGATAATCGTCTAGATCATAATGATCCTTATCAAACTCTTCCTGAGTATTGATTAGACTAGATTCGGCCTCGGCTATAGTGGATTGTAACGTTCGCTTGAAAGGGTTATACGGGGAAAGCTTAGATAGGTATTGATATGCTTCCTTATACCTAGAAGTCCTATAATACATTATACTTCTAATGGCATAATAGCAGTCTTTAAAACTGTCGGACCGGCCGCTCAAATCGAGGGGTTCCTGACCGCTCAAAAGGCATTCGAAAACGTTATAACCCGAATCCGTTAAGGCATCGGTAAGATCGGGAACCGTTTTCAGGCCCTGGGACCCAATAAGTCGAGTCGCTTCGGAAACTGGGCTTATTTCAAGGGGCTGGTCGCTTATCGGAGATCTTAGGTAACTAAGTAGCTTTTCCGGGGGCTCGTCTTGGGAGAGATACTGAAAAGCCGAAACGACATGCTTTTTTAGAAATGGGTCTAGCGGGGGGTGGGCTAAAATGTCTTTTATGTTAAGATCGATATAATTAAGTATACCGATTAAGGGCAAAACCGGTTCAGGTTCACGGAAAATTAATTGACTTTTAAGCCAATTAATTATAAGAGAATCGACAGAAGAAGGAAGGTTTATGAATTGATCAAAAGATTTTTCTTTAACAGGTAGATAGTCAAAAAAAACGCCTTCTGAATTTAATTGATCCCAGTAAATTTTGAAAAAATCACTAAGTTGCTTATGGGTAAAAGTTGTTTGGGTTAAATGGGATAATTTAACCGTATCAATATCTCGAAATGACACATTAACTCCTTTATAATGTCATAAAAATCATGTGCGCAAAACAATTAAGCATGATTTACAACTAACGTTTCAAGTTTGGCTAAAATCGATCTAAACTAGGTCATGATTTTCTCCCCTGTAAGCCTTGGAATTCGTAAGAAAAAATAAGACAAATCCATCCGTCATCTTGAAAAACGGAAATTGAACTGGCCAAGGCGAGGCGTCTCCAAAGCCAAATTAATAAGCTTCCCTCGAGGCCGTCTTACAATTTCAAATTTTTATTTTAACATAAGCGATCAATGATTACCATCTGTATTTTTCTGGCTTTTGATTGATCTGAGACAACTAGAAAATTCCGAATTTGCCAGTTATCCCGTAAACTAGCTTAAACCCTTGCGATTGTCACCCATAAAACGTCAGGAGGAACCAAAAAAATAACCCCGGGCGAAAACTATCGAGTTTAGGCCCGGGGTCGTTAACCATAAAATATCGAGGTTAGCTCTCTTTGGGACTGGCTTCTAGCCTGGCTTCCAGCCTGGCCTCGGGGAGGGCCGGACCGGGAATGGTTGATGGGCTTGGTTTATCGAGAGCGGCTTTTTCGGTAGCCTTGAGGCGTTCCGATCTACGGAAAAATAGCATGTAGCAGACCGGCACCAAAAAGAGAGTGATGAAGGTCGAAGTGGTTAGGCCGCCAATAACCGCCCGGCCCAAGGGGGCCTGAGACTCCCCGCCTTCCCCAAAACCAAGGGACATGGGGATTAAGCCAAGAATGGTGGTAAGGGAGGTCATAAGGATGGGCCTAAGTCTACGGCGACCGGTCTCGCGCAAAGCGGGAAGCAACTCCATTGAGTCTCTACGCCTCAATAAGTTAGCGTGATCGGTTAATATGATAGCGTTATTGACGACTATCCCGGCCAACATTATCACCCCGATAAAAGAATTAATGTTAAAGGAAGTGTTCGTCAGAAAATGAATCCAGACCACGCCTATGGCCGCGAAAGGCAATGAGAACATGATAACCAAGGGGCCTTTCAGCTGCTCAAACTGGCAGGCCAGTACCATGTAAACCAAAAAAACGGCCAAAGCCAAGACGGTTAATAGGCCGTTAAAGGCCTCGGCTTGCTCTTCGGCCTCACCGGTAAAGGAGTAACTAAAATCGGCGCCCATTGGGAGTTTTTTTAGTTCCGCGTCTATGTCGGCGACCACGTCACCCAAGGGGCGATCGGTAAGATCGGCGTTTAAGACCGAGATTCGGGCCTGGTTTTTCCTGGAGATCTTCAAGGGGCCGGAACCCGGAACGGCTTTGGCGATATTGGAAAGGATAACCGTCTGGCCCAATCCGTTGGTGACCGGTAACTTCATGAGTTCGTCGATGGTGATTGATTCGGGATTTTTAAGGGAAACGTTAATGGCGTATTCTTTCCCGTTCTCCCTAAAATAACTGGCCGTGGTCCCGCCAAGGGCCGTCTTAATAAGTTTGCTTATGGAAGCTACGCTAACTTTGGCGTCGGCGGCCCGGTCTCGATCGATGACAATGAGCTCTTCCAAGGTGGCGTCCTCGTTACCCAGATAAACGTCCGAAACCCCGGGAACCTTCTCCATGATCTTTTTCATGGCCTTGGAAAGCCTGACACTCTCGGTTAGGTCGTTTCCCCTAAGCTCCACTTGGATACGATCGGAGCCAGAACCCCCGGCCAAAAAGGACTGGTCGGCCCTGATTCGTATGGTGCCGCCGGGCATGGACGTCAAAATGGGTCGAAGATGATCAACGATATCGAATATCGAGCGATCCCTTTCGCCGATGGGTTTAATCTTAACCATCATCTCGGCCGTGTGGCTGCCTCGATCGCCTCGCCCGCCGGAGCCGCCGATGTCCGAATTCATGGTGATTATCTCGGGAACTTCCTTAACCACGATGTCTTCGACGGTCTTGAAAAACTCCGCGGTCTTCTCCACCTTTGTCCCCGGTTCCATGGTCAGGGTAACCCTAAAGGCGCTCTCGTCGGTTCTGGGCATAAACTCCGTTCCCACTTCGGGAATGAGCGCCACTGAAGACAATAAGAGTAAAACGGCCAAAATGACTACCGTCCAGGGCCTAGCCAGCGCCTTATCCAACCAAGCCAGGTAAGTTACCTCGACGGCCTTAAAATATTTGCGGCCAAAGCGGGGCTGCCCGAATTTGTATTTGGGTTTTTCTTGGCCTTCGGTTCCGTCGGGAGATTCCGGGGCCTCGGTTACCAAAGGCGTCTTTTCCCTAAGAAGTTGGCTGGCCAGCATGGGCACCAAAGTCAGGGAAACGGCCAGCGAAGCCGTTAAGGCGAAAGCTATGGTAAGCGAAAAAGGCCTAAACATGACTCCGGCCAGGCCTTGGAGGAAGATCATGGGCAAAAACACCGACAGGGTGGTTAAGGTACTGGCCACGATGGCTCCGGCCACTTCGTCGGTGCCTTTGGAGGCGGCCTGATCCGCCGGAAGACCGGTGGATCGTAAGCGAAAGATATCATCCAAGACCACTATGGCATTATCGACCAACATGCCCACGCCTAAGGCCAAGGCGCCTAAAGTTACGATATTAAACGTCAATCCGCTAAAATACATAACCATAAAAGTGGTAATAATGGAAATGGGTATGGCCAAGGCCAAAATTAAGGTGCTTTTTAGATGCTGGAGAAAGACCAAAATGACTATGACGGCCAATAACCCGCCCGTTAGGACAGACGTCGAGACCGTTCTAAGGCTCATTTTGATATATGAAGAAGTGTCAAAGAGCGAAAACAGCTCCACGTTTCCCATGGTTTGATTGATATTCTGGATGGCCGCGTTGGCTTGGTCGGCCACCTCCACGGTATTGGCCCCGGACTGTTTGAAAACCCCCATAAACTGGCCATCGCGTCCGTTTATGCGGTTGATCCTCGTGATTCTACCCCAGCCGTCGGTGATGTCGGCGATGTCCTGGAGCCTAACGGGAGAACCGCCTTCGTTTCTGGCCACGATAATCGAGCCCAGATCGCTTAAATCGGTAAACTCACCTTTGGTACGAACGGCCACGGAAAGTCTTCCGCGATCTATCTCTCCCCCAGCCTCGGTCAGGTTTTCGTTTTGAATCTGGGTAACCAAGGCGTTCAAATCTAAGCCCAAGGCCTTAACCTCGGCCTGGTCCACTTCTACTTTTATCTCCCTTTCCATCCCCCCAAAACTTGAGGCCGAGGCCACGCCTGGGCTTCTCTCCAAGCGGTAACTAATTTCGTCGTCAATGAAACGCTTAAGGTCAACCGGATGGTAGTTTGAGGCCACCCCCAAAAACATGATGGGCCTGGAGGAAATGTCAAACTTTTGTATGAGGGGCCTATCTATGTCGTCGGGCAATTGCCTTATGACCCTGTCGATGCGATCGCGAATGTCGTTGGTAGCTTCGTCAAGACCGGTTCCCCAGACAAACTCCATGAAAATGCTGCTAGAACCTTCCATGGAACTGGAACTAATGTTTTTAATGCCCGGCACGGCCACCAAGACCCTTTCCAGGGGTTTGGTTATCTGCTCCTCAACCTCGGAGGGAGACGCGTTCTCATAGGTAGACCGTACCGTGATTATGGGAAAGGTAAGCTCGGGCATTAAATCCAAGGGCAGTCGTCCCAAGGAAAAAAGTCCCAGGACCAGCACGATTAGGGTGGCCATGAGAGTAAAGATTGGCCTTTTGACCGAAGCTGAGGCTAGACTCATTTACACGCCTCCTCCGTCGCCGGGGACCTCCCGAGGGGAAACCGTGGTAAAACTTTCGAGTATTTCCTCATCGGCCACTTTAAAGGGTTGGCCGTCTTGGAGTAGGTGTTGGCCCAAGGTGACGACGGGAGCGTCCAACGTTTCAATGCCGACCAATTCAACCTTTCCGTTATCGGTTAACCCCAAGGTTACCGGGACTTGGCTGACGGTACCGCTGGTAAGATCGGCCTTAAAGATTACGTAACCTTCCTGGCGCCTAAAGGGGACGTCATCGGCCACGCTCCAAACGCCTCTATGCTCGTTAAAAACGAAAACCACGTCAGCGTACATGCCCGGCTTAAGCTTAAGATCGGAGTTCTCAACCTCAAGCTCCAATCTGGCCTGCCTGGAATCGGAGGAAAGAACCGGGGCGATTCTCAAAACCTTGGCGGTAAAAGACTCCCCGGGATAAGCCTCGGTAGAGAGGGTCGCCTCCATGCCCGGATAGAATTTGGGATAATCCTTTTCGATCACGTCCACGACCACCAGCAAGGGATCCAAACTCACTAACTCAAAAAGGGGCGTGTTGGCGGTAACCAACTGGCCTTCGCTAGCCAAACGAGAACTTACGTAACGGGTTTCCCCGGGCTTTTGTTCCGGCCAGGAGGCCACGACTTTGGTATAGGAGAGGCGTAGATCGGCGTCGGCCAATTGATTGTTAGCCGATTGAAGCTGGCTTTTGGCCACTTCCAACCTGGCTTGGGCCTGAAGAAGTCTGTTTTGGGCCGCCTCAAAGTCGCTTTGGGTGACTATGCTTTTTTTGGTCAAATTGGCTTGGCGACCCATGTCGCTTTCGGCCAACTCAAGATTGGCTTGGGCTTCGGAGAGTTGGGCGGCGGCTAAACGAACGTTT
The DNA here is from genome assembly GCA_031277995.1 of Deltaproteobacteria bacterium. Taxonomy (GTDB): domain Bacteria; phylum Desulfobacterota; class Desulfarculia; order Adiutricales; family Adiutricaceae; genus JAIRNQ01. The sequence goes on along the minus strand of JAITLH010000251.1, from coordinate 910 downwards.
AAATCGGCCCTTTCCCTGGCCAAAACGTATTCCTCGTCGTCTAAACTGGCGACAAGTTGGCCGCTTTCCAGGCGATCGCCAATGTCGACGGTCAGCGCTTTTATTTCCCCGGCGGCTTTGGTGGAGAGATTAAAACGGTTTGGCGCCGAAAGGGTACCGTAGTAACGGCTTAGCTCTCTCATGTCACCAAAAGAGGCCAATCCCAACTGGACGTAGACCGGCTCGGGCCCGCTAGGCTTCCCAAAGGGTGAGGCTTGCCCAGACACCAAACGGAAAATGGTCAAACCGACCAAAACTATTATTACTAAGCTCAATTTCTTGTGGCGACCGAAGAAATGGAACCATTTATTCTCTAAATTTGATTTATCTTGATGGTCATTCAAAACGGCTCTCCGAAATTCTATATTTAAATTTAAAACCAGCTAAAGTTGTCACGCCAAAAAATGGGCGCTATGTCCCGTATATTATATAGCAATCCTCGTGCCAAAGGTAAAGAAAAAATATGATTTATAAGGGTTTTGGGGACTTGGACTAAGCGAATACCAAGTATTCAGCTATGTTTTGGGGGCAAAAAAAAATTTTGATGGGGCGGAAAGGCGGAAAAAAACCGAAAGGAAAACCAGGCCAAAGCCAAGGGCGTGGGTAGAATCGATACCCGGGCGTAACCAAATGACCCACGCGAAAAAAGGGAGTTCAGAGACGTAAAAAATATTAAATAAAGAAATATAAATTTTTTTATTAAATTTAAATAATATTGCAAAACATATGTATCAAATAGACTAAATGAAACGATAGGCTTTATAATAAATGGGCTGCCGTTGCGTTTTATCCATATCTGTCGAAGGCTCAACCTTAGGAATGCTTATACAGCACGGAATAGTAACTTGGTCATCTCAATAAGGCATGTGGT
>JAITLH010000409.1 GCA_031277995.1 Deltaproteobacteria bacterium | reverse complement strand
CGGGATTAAAACGAGCTTTTGGGGCCTGATGAACTCGGAAACCTTTAGGGCCAAACGGCCGTTTTTTGAGTCGATGATGATAACCGGCAGGTTTTCGCTAAACTCGGCATCCGGCAGCGGCGCCCCGGTCAACAGTCCCCTCAAATCGTGCAAAGGCACGATGGAGCCAAGGTAGATGATACTCTCGGTGGCTTCCATGGTGGTATTGACGTCGCTTAGGGTAAACGACTGGGTGGCCACGACGTTTCCGATGGGGACGGCGTAATAACTCTCGCCGGACCTGATGATGAGCGCGTCGGTGATGTTTACCGCCGAGAGCTGGGGAATTTTATAGGTAAAGGTGGAACCCTTGCCCTTGGCCGTCTCGATTATGATTTCGCCGCCCAGGCTCTCGACCGTGCTTTTGACGACATCCATGCCCACGCCGCGGCCGGAGATCTCGGTAGCTTCCGTGGCCGTCGAAAAACCGGGCTGCATGATTAAATTCCAGCATTCGGCCGCCGAGATGGCTTGGGCCGCGGCCGGCGGCAAAAAGCCCTTTTCCACGGCCACCTGCCGAATCTTGGTTTCGTCCAAACCGTGGCCGTCGTCGGACACGGAAACGTAGGTGAAACCCTCTTTTTTGTAGGCCGTCAAAACCAGTTGCCCGGTGGGATCTTTCCCCACGTGCTTACGTTCCAAGGGATCTTCCAGGCCGTGATCCACGGCGTTTCGGATCTGGTGGGCCAGGGGCTCGTAAAGTCTCTCGGCCACGGTCTTATCGACCAAAGTGTCTTCCCCGACTATCTCGAAATCCACCTGGCGGCCGCGCTTTTTGGCCAGATACCTAACTAGCCTCCGAAACCGCAAAAAAGTCTCCTTGATGGGGACCATGCGGATATCAATAACCAGGTGATGGAGATCCGAGGAGATGCGATTGGTGGTCAAGGCCACGTTTTTAATCATCTCCAGGGAATTTTTATCGAGGTTACTTAGGGAGGTAGACAGATGCCTTTGGAGGATAGAGATATTGGAGGCTGAGATTATTATTTCGCCGGTAAGGCCCAGCAAACGATCAAGATGGGAAATCTTGACCGCCATGCGGTCCAATTCGGGCGCCGCCGGGACGCCGGCCTTGGTGGGATCTTTGGCTACCGGAGAAGCCGCTACTTCATGCTCACCATTCATGGCAGAATATCCGGGCCAAAACTATATTGACCATTTCCGAGGTTGGTGGTTTTATTAGGTAATCGTCGGCGCCCAGTCGGAGGGCTCTAAAAATGTACTTGTAATCGGCATGCGTGGAAAGGATGACCAGCGGGATGGACCGTAAATCCGGGTTATTTTTAACCGTTTCGGTCAGCTCAAAGCCATCCATCTCGGCCATCACGAGATCGCTAATGATCAAATCGAATCTGGACGTTCCCAACTTGTCCAAGGCCTCGACGCCGTTTTCGGCCTCCGAAACCTTTAGGCCCATGGTGCTAAAAAGCTCCTTGATCGTTTTACGGACGGCCTGATAATCGTCCACTACCAGTACGGATTTTCCTTGCCAAACGCTGCTGTCAATTTGTGCCATACGGCTCCCCCAAGGAACTTAAGGCCGCTAGAGACAGGATTTAAAATCCCAACCGGGCCCCATTCGTCACATTATAACATAACCCCGCCTCTAAGTTAACCAATCGCCTCGGGTCGCCTTCGGGTGACCCTTGGCCCGCCCGGGGGGCCGACCGTGGGCCCAGGGGTCTTTTTTTCTTGGAATCGGGATAAGTTCCCGGAAAAAACAAAAACCCGGCGGCCGAATAAATTGGGCCAAGGCCCAAAGCTTCCGAACGTTCGATTGGTTTGGGGGTTCTTTACAGGCCCTAAAGCCTACGTTAATGACTCCATAAAAATGTTTAAATTATTAAAAAATTTTCACTTTCGTTAAACGCCTACCCTCATATGACTTAAAAAAAATACCGCGGGGAAAAGTTTTAACAAAAAAGTGACTCTTTTCCCCTTTTTTCCGGCCGGAAAAAAGGGGAAAATTTTTCGCCAAAAAGGACCGGGCCAAAAACGGCGCCCGCCAAAGCTTGGTTAAATGGTCTTCAAGCGCTCCCGGGCGATTCCGGCGGCGTAGCTTTTGGGATATTCCCTTACCACCTTTTGGTAGATTAACCGGGCGCTACTCTTGTCGCCGATGGCCTGGAAAGATAGGCCTTGCTTCAAAAGCGCCGTGGAGACGAAGTTATTTTTCGGGTAACCGCTGATCAATTCCTGGTAAGCCAAGATGGCTTCGTCGAACTGGTTTTGGAAATAATGCGATTCCCCTATGTAAAACTGGGCGGCCGGAACGTTGGCCCCGCCGCTTTCGGTGGACATATAGGACTGAAACTTGGTGATGGCGGCCGGATAATTCTTTTGATCGAAAAATTCTTTGCCCTCGTCGTAGGAGCTTCTCTGGCTGGGCGTCACCGGGACGGCCACGGGGATGGGTTCGGGGCCGGCGGGAGCCTCAATTCCCGGGACGGGCGGCGGCGGCGTTACGGCCTCGGGAGCGGCCGTACCTACGGGCTGTTCCATCGGAAATTCGGAGGTGGGCGGATACTGGGCGCCTGTTGGCGGATAGGCGGCCGGGGCGCTGGGCGTTACCACCGGGATGGGCGGGGCAGCCACGACGTCGCGACTAAGGGGCTGCAAATTGGCCCTTTTCTCCAAGCGATCTAGTCTGGCGCTAATATATTCCATTTGCTGCCGTATGGACATGCCGCCGACGCTGGCCGTCTCGACGTTTTCGTTTAGCCTCTGAACGGAGGTCTTAAGGTTTTCAATCTCCATTTGGCTCGTGCCGCCGGCCCCAGCGGCGCCACCCAAACGGGCGCGATCCCTTAAGTCGGCCACTTCCATTTTAAGGGCGTCAAGCTCCCGGCGCATGCTGCCACCGCCACCCACGGGGCTGCTAGCGCAGGCCGGCAAAATCATCAAGGCCATAAATAACGCCAAAATAGACAGTTTGTAATGCATTTGACCGGTTGCCTCCTAAAAAACAAACAAAAATTTATAAATTTAGCCGCGAAAAACCGCCTTCCCGGCGGCCGCGCGCGCTTTTAATCCGCTTAACCTTGTCGCCTTATATACTGAAAAAAGGTTTTTCGCTTCGCGTATCGGGGGAAAGTAAAAACCCAAAATTCGATGGGGCCAATCCCGCCCCCAAGGTCCTTTGGGACCTTTTTTTAAACCCCAAACGCCCGGGCCGCGAAATTAAAAAACACGACAATATCTTTATATTTTATTTGACGTCTAGAATCAATCCCAGAATGGCCTAGCCCAAAAAATCGCCCCGCCTACCCTGGCCAAGGCGACCTATCTTTTACCCCACCTGGGAGAATATTTTAACCCCACTAGCCATTATTTAAAATCCCTAATCTCATAAAAATAATTTCTTTACTTCTATTATTTATTATTTTTGCCTTTTACTCGCCCTAGGCTCACCCAATGCTTGTCTTATATTCGCCCTATGTTTGTCTTATGTTTGTCTTATGTTTGTCTTATGTTTATCTTATGTTCGTCTTACGTTTTTCTTTTATTCATCTTAGGTTTCTCTTACGGTTGCCTTAGTTACGGTAACCCCTTTTGGTTATGTCGTTTAAAGCTTGTTGGTTAAAAAAACTTAAAGCCTCGCGAGTTTTGGATCCACTTATAGACTATGACATAACGGGGTGGGTTTGGCAACCACCAAAGGCCAAAGCCAAACGGCCAAAAAATAAGCCCAAGCCCAAAAAGCCAAAGCCGACGCCAAGTTCGCCCCAAGGGAAAATAAAAAAAATTCTTTGCCGCGAGTTTCGGTTAACCATTTCCCTTTTTCACTCGATAAGTTAATTGGGAGCCTATCTCTCCCTTACCGTCTAAAACTTCCCGCCCCCGCCCCCTGGCCGGGGGCGGGAACGGCCGGACGAGGGCCTGGGCCGCCTTGACCGCCCCTGGGGGAGGCAGGTTTTGCCGAGCCCCGGGGGTCAACTTTTTAGCCAAAAGTTAGGTAGATAAGCCAACGAGCTTGAGATTTTAAAACCGGCCGGGAATTGGCCTTCAAATTGCAAGGAAAATGCCGAGGAATTGGTCGGGCCCATGGGCGTCCCGATCGGTTTTGGCCAGCCGGCCATTTTGGGCCGGGCCCAGTCGAAAAAACTTAAAGCCATAAAAAGCGTTTTATTTAGAGGTGAGAGGCATGGAAACCTTGACCGTGGACGGACAAAATATCGCGGCCAGCGAGATTACCGGGTCCAATCTCGAAGAAATTTTATTGAACCTAATGGAGCACCCGGCCACCACCGGCCGCGTCATCAGGCGAATCCTTTTAAACGGCGAGCCTTATACCGAGGACGTGCCCCACGCCGCCCTGGAAGTGCCCAGGGCGACCATTGGCTCCCTAAACCTCGATACCCTGACCATGGAGGACATGGGCCTAAACTTTTTAAAGGCCAGCCCGGCTTACGTTGAGACGTTACTGGAAGCCCTAACCAAGATCGTCGAGGCCTTTAGGTTGGGCGATGAGCAGGAAGCCAACGAATACTTTTTAAACTTCCTGGAAGCCTTGCATTTGTTGATGAGTTTACTGGAACAAACCAGGACCGTTTTGGGCCTGTGGCAAGGAAGCGACGACGAAAACAATTCCACCTTAAACCATTACCTGGAATCGCTGTCGGAATTACTAAGTAACGTCCTTAGCCTCCAGGAGCAAAAGGACTGGATCTACCTGGCCGACGTTTTGGAGTACGAATTCCAGGACTCATTAAGGCGCCTGGCCGAGATCCTGCCGGCCTTGTGCCAGGGCGGGCATTAATCGGCCAAAAAAACTTCCCCAAGGTTTTTGGCCCAGGGCCAAAAACCAAACGCCAAGGCGATTTGGGATCGCCCATGGCCCATCAAAATATTGGGTAAAAACCAAACATGAAGACAAACAGAGATCTGGAACTTTGGAGAAAAACGGCCCGAATCTGCGAAGAGTGCCTAGAGCTCGATCGGGCCATGCTGGCCAAGCTTGGCCCCTTGGACCGGGACAGAAAAGCCGACCCCGACAACTACGTCGATCCCGGGCTCTGGGAGCAGTTTATCTCGGCCAGAAACGATCTGGTCGATTTTACCACTTCCAGCATCAACGTCCTCACCGCCTCGGCCAAGGCCGCCCTGGGGACCAACTCCGATGGCCGGGCCAAACAAAACGAAAAAGAATTCGCCGAACAAAGCGAGCTGGAAAACCGCTTGGTTACTTCCCTTAAGGAAATGGTCGAATTGGAAAACAAACTAACCAACTATCTCTCGGAAAACCTCAACGTGCTAAAAGAAACCATCGATGGGCTAAACAAAAACCAGACGCTTTTTATCCATTACTCGAAAAAATACAATAAACCCGACCCCGGCTACGTAAACGCGGATTATTGACCGGGATTAAAAAAAATCCACCCCAGGGGACGAATTTCGTCCCCTTTTTTTTTACCCATTAACCCCCAAATTCCCCTTTTCGCCTCAAAAAACCACCGGCCTTACCCCAAACTCAGACAAAAGCTTAAAACTTTCCTCAGGCCTAGCCAATAAAAATTTACCCGGTTTCATCAGTAACCACCTATCGACCAAATCCTTGACCAAACCCGGCTCGTGGGTGGCCAAAACCACGATTAATTTTTTCGCCGGCAGGGTTTTTAAATCTTCGAGAAAATTCAAACTGCCCGGCCAGTCCAGTCCCGAAAACGGTTCGTCCAAAAGCAAAACCTCCGGGTCGGCGGCCAAAGCCGAGGCCAAGGCCAAACGTTTCTTTTGGCCCAAAGACAAGGTCTCCACGGGACTGTCCAACCAATCGCCCAAAGCCCAGCGCCCGGCGATTTTTGAAATTTCCTCGCCGTCAACCAAAGACGATCTTTGCCCCAGGGCCAGGCCCAGATCTTCCCTTGGCGTATCGCCCAGGATAAAAAAATCCACGTTTTGGGGTAACAGGGAAATGGTTTTCCGGAGATTTTTTTCGTTCTTTTTTTGGGCTTTTTTGGCCCGGCCAGGCCCCAAAAGCCCGTCGGAAGTTTGGCCCGGGGCTTGGCCCGGAACTTGATCCGATTCTTGGTCCAATAGGCTAATCGTCCCGGCCGTGGGGGTTTTTATCCCGGCCAGGAGATCGAGCAGGGTCGATTTTCCGGCCCCGTTTTGCCCGGCCAAGCCTAAAATCTCCCCGCCTTTTAGCTCGAAACTCAAACCGGCGATAATCGTTTCTCCCCCGGGATGGGCGAAAGAAACGTTTTTCGCGATTAATCTAACCCCAAGGCCTTTCATCAATCAAACTCTCGGAAACGATCGCGAACGACGGCAATGATTTTTAAATATCGGGTTTAAAAAGAAGGTCATTCGGTCACGGATTACGGCAATGATTTTTAAATATCGGGTTAAAAAAAAGGTCATTCGTTCACGGATTAAGGTTTTGATTTTTTAAAATACCAAGTATTTAAGTAAAAAAAATGACCCCACTCGGGACCATTTTTTAAAAAGGAGAAGAAAAAATAGGCCCGGGGCGAAAACCGGTGGGGCCGGTTTTACCAAAACCCTTAAACCGTCGGCATTTCGGGGAACCCGGCCGTAAACGGGCCAAATAGGCCCGTGGCCGCGTTCGGGAGCCCCAAGGGTACCAATATGGGGGATCGCGGCTTGGAAGCGCCCAGGGGCCCAAATCCGGCCGTTTGTGGGGCCTGTTTCGAGGGGACCAGATCCCCCCCCTGCCCCAACCGCGTCAAAGCGCCTAAAAGTTTTGTTTGGCCTCGCCCCGGGAAAATGACCCGGCGCCGGAGCGGGTGAGCCCAAAAGCCACCAAGGCGGCGGCCACGACCTTGGCCGCGTCGCCGGGGATAAAGGTCACGTTTAGGGCCAAGGCGGCCCCGAAAGAAAAACCGGCGTTTAAAACCAAACCGATCGAACCGGACAAATACACGAAGGCCAAGCCCAAAAGGCCAAAAAACAAGGTCCGGGCCAGGGCGGGCCCGGCCGGGCGCTTTTGGTTAGTCGATTGGGCCTTGGCCTTAGTCTTTAGGCTGGCCAAGTTGGCCCGGCCCAAGCCGCAGATAAGGGCCATCAAGGGAAAGGCCAAGGCGTAACCGGCCGTGGGCCCAAAGACCAAAGCCGGCCCGGCCAAACCGCCCGCGAAAACCGGCAAGCCCAAAAGCCCGGCCCCCAAATACAACAAAACCGCCAGGGCGGCCCGGGGCCCATCGACGAAGGCGGCCAGAAAGATAAAAAAAGTCTGGAGGGTAATGGGCACCGGGCCGATGGGCAAACTCACCCATGCCCCCAGGGCCATGAAAGCGGCCCACACGGCCAGTCTCACCAATCGGCGCGTCTGGGATAAACTAACTTCTTCGAACATGGCCGTCCTCTTTTTTTTTCGCGGTTTTGGGCCGGAATTTAGACCCGGCCGGAATATTGGCCCGATTTGGGTTGGGGTTGTCTTTTTTGGCTCGCCGGAATGGTTTTTT
>JAITLH010000183.1 GCA_031277995.1 Deltaproteobacteria bacterium | reverse complement strand
ATCGGGTCCGGCCAAAACCGGCCCCGTAAAGGCCCAAATTCGGGACCAGGGGCGCTTGGGAACCCGACCTGGGGGTAATGGGACCCCCGAGGCCGCCCAGGGGCTCTGGGGGGCTTTTTGGCCGTTCGCTGGATAAGCGCCAAAATGGTTTGGTTTTGGGATTTTTGGTTAAAGGGAATTGGTTGGGGCCCCGTTAGGCCCGAGGGGGTAGGGGGGTAACGTTTAACCGGAAAATGGGATTTTTTTATTTTTTTTTAGTTTTTTTCTTGGATCGATGGGTTTTTTTAATTGGGCGTCCATGGCGCTTTTAAAGTTTAACGGTGCTAAACATCAATGATTAAAGTAGACCGGGTAAACAAGAATTACCGTAAGCACAAGGCCGTGATCGACCTGACCCTGACGGTCAATTCAGGTGAAATCTATGGGTTTTTGGGGCCCAACGGGGCGGGGAAGACGACCACCATCAGGATGTTGGCCGGGGCCTTGGCTCCCACGACCGGGACGATCCATTTGGGCGGCTTTAATTTGGCCACCCAGCCCCGGGAGGCCAAATCGATCTTGGGCTATATCCCGGATCGGCCCTTTCTCTACGAGAAACTTTCCGGCCAGGAGTTTTTGGAGTTTACGTACAATTTGTACCGTTTGCCCAAAGACGCCGGCCAAAAGCGCTCCAGGGAACTTTTGGAACTTTTCGAGCTGTGGGATTGGCGCGACGAGCTAATCGAAAACTATTCCCACGGCATGAAACAGCGCCTCATCATGAGCGGGGCGTTACTCCCCAAGCCCAGGATTTTGGTGGTGGACGAGCCCATGGTCGGGCTTGACCCCAGGGGCGCCAAACTGGTCATGGGCATTTTTAGGGAACTGGCCCACAAAGATGGCGTGGCGGTATTCATTTCCACCCACACCATGAGCCTGGCTTCCAAATTATGCGATCGCATTGGTATAATCCAACATGGTCATCTCATCTCCGAGGGCACCGAGTCTGAGCTTAGGGCCAGGGTCGGCGCCGTCGGAGGCGACTTGGAAGATCTATTCTTGGAACTTACCACCGGCATCGAAGCCCCGGACGGCAACTGATGGCCTTAACGGCTTTTAAGGCCCGGGCGGCCATGGGTTAAAACCCGCCCCGGGCGGGGCGATAATAGCTTGGCTTATTGGCCTTAGGCCAAAAGTCCAAGCCGGGCCCATAAAAACAATTTTCCCAAACGGCGGGGCTGGATAATGTCCGAGTTTTTGACCCTCCTTAAGCCGATGTTTTACGGTTTTAAAAACTACCTAAAGGACCCCGGTCCCGGGGGGCGCATAAAGATTGTCTCGCTGACCCTTTTTACCCTGGTCATGTGGGCGGCGCTTTACTTTATTTCCAACCGGGTCATAAAGTCTTTTTATTCCATCGAGGGTTTTGGGGACATATTGGCCCACAAGACCTTTAACCTCCTGTGGCTTTCCGGCGTGGCCGTTTTGATTTTTTCGGCCATCATCACCGCCCTTTCAAGTTTCTATCTCTCAAGGGATTTGTCGCTTTTGATGGGCGCCCCGGTCGATCGGGAGAGTATTTTTTGGGCCAGATCCTTCCAAAGCATCCTTTCCAGCGCCTGGATGCCCGTGGCCTTTCTCTTTCCCGTCTTTCTTTCCTTTGGCTACAGGTTTAAAGCCTCGCCTGAATACTATCTGCTCCTAATCCCCGCCGGCGTCCCCTTGGTCCTCACGGCCTGCTTCGTTAGCCAAATCGTCGTGATATTACTGGTTAACGTTCTCCCGGCCAGGCGCACCCGGGACATCATGAGCCTTCTGGGGCTTTTGGCCTTCGTGGCGCTGTATATGGTTTTTAGGTTACTTAGGCCCGAACAGCTCGTTAACCCCGAGAGTTTCAAAAACGTGGCCGGTTACTTGGCCTCCCTCCAAACGCCCACCTCGCCGATGCTCCCCACCACCTGGGCCACCGATTTACTCTGGCCCCTTTTGGGCGGCCGAGTCGAGGACTTTAACGTAATCTATTTGGTTTTATTGTGGGTCATGGCCATCGCCACCGGCGTCGTCGCCTCCTATTCGGCCCATTTTCTTTACTGGGTCGGTTACAACAAAAGCCAGGAAGGCGCCGGTCGCCAAAGGGTTGGGGGCCTTTTAAACATGGCTTCCCAGGTCTTTGGGATAATCAAAAGCCCCGAACAAAGGGCCTTGGCCGTCAAGGATTTTAAGGTCTTTTTTCGCGACCACACCCAATGGTCGCAACTGTTTCTCCTGGGGGCCTTGATGATTATTTATCTCTACAATTTCTCGGTCCTAAACCTCAAGCGTTACCCCCTCCAGGAGTTTTTTCTCGAAAACACCATCGCCTTTCTAAACGTCGGCCTGGTCGGCTTGGTTTCGGCCACCCTTTCTCTGCGCTTCGCTTTTCCCTCCATCTCGGCCGAGGGTTTTTCCTACTGGATCATCCGTTCTTCGCCCATGTCCACGGGCGATTTCATAACCTACAAGCTAAGGTTTTGGCTCGTGCCCATCATGTTCGTGGCCTTGATCTTAACCTATCTGACCAACCGCTTTTTGGACGCCGATCCCGTCATGGGTACCACGGCCTTCGTTTTAACCTTGCTTCTGACCCCGGGCCTCTGTTCCCTGGGCGTCGGCCTGGGGGCGCGTTTTCCCCGTTTCGAAACCGAAAACCTGGCCCAAGTCCCCACCGGCTACGGCGGCCTTATTTTCATGGTGGCCTCGAGCCTCTCCCTAATGCTAATAATCGGCCTTTCGGCTTGGCCGGTGGTCCGCTACCTACGCATAAAACGGGGCCTTCTGACCATCGGCCTTAAGGAAGGCGTTTTGATTCCCACCTTGGCCCTGCTGGTTTTGCTCCTAACCTGGCACCTTTGGCGTAGGCCCTACAAAATCGGCCGCGCCGCCCTGGAGATCTACGACGAGGAAACCAAAACCCTCGATCTCACCGAAGAAGAACTCGAAAACAAACCCAAAAACTACCGCTTCAAAAAAAGGGAAAAACTGGCCCGGGAAGGCAAATAAACCCCTTTCCCCCAAAAGCCCTCGGCCCGGCCCCGGGCCTTAGCGATGGCTTTTGGGG
>JAITLH010000173.1 GCA_031277995.1 Deltaproteobacteria bacterium | reverse complement strand
ATTGGAACTCGTAACTGGCTCCCAACTCAAAACCCATGGTTCGGGCCTTATCGGTATTGATGAAACGGCTGGCGCCCCCGCCCGGAATGGTTTCGGTGGTGATATAGTTTTTACTTAAGGTGTAGAATATGGCAAAATCAAGATTTAGCGCCCCATCATTATACCTTAGCCCCACTTCGAAGTTGTCGGAAGTTTCCGGCTTAAGATCCGGATTGGGATAAGTTGGGTTAGTGCCCCCGTGGACCGTCCCAAGGTAAAGGTCGTTTAGCGGCGGAAACTTATAGCCCTGGGCCCAGGTCGCCCTCAAAGAGAGATTTTTTAGGCCCGTCCAAACAAGCCCAAAGTTACCGATAAGTTTGGAGTCCCTTGAGGCGGGGCCGGTTTCCAGGGCCGCGTTGTCGTTCTCCCTTAGCCTGGAATTTACCCAAGTGTTTCTGATTCCCAGCGTGGCCGTAAAGTCATTTGGCAACTTCCATTCGTCTTGGGCGTACAGGCCAACCGTGGTTTGATCGGCTTTATACCTGAAACTTCTCCCGGGAGAGGGTATCGGAATTGGGAGGCCGGGAGGAAATATCGTGTAAGGGGGGCGGATGTCGTCGGCCGTTATGTCGTCCTTATTGTAATCCAAGCCAACTATCAGGTAATGATCCCCTAGTTTCCAATCGCTTTGCAAAATTCCGCCAAAACTGTCTTGATCGTTTATGGTATGAACCCTTACCTCAATATATCTGCCAGGAAAGGCCGTAAAGGTTGTGAGAACCAAGTTGTTAAAATCCTTCTTCATGTTTTGGTGATAAACGTTTAGGCTTAATTTGGCTAAGTTTGGGAGTAAGTCCCTTAGTTCAACCCCGGCCGAAAAGGAACGTCGATCCCATTGGGGGAGATCAAGACTGACGTTGCCGGTAACGTGGTAAGCGTTCGCGCCCGATAGCGTCCACATGGGCTCAACGTAGGTGGGGATATGGATGACGCTTCGATAATCCTCGGCCTTGACGTAAACGAAACCGTAATCCCAATCGTAGCCCAGGCGAGCCGAAAAATAAGTGTTTTCATAACTGGAGCGAGCCACCTTGCCCTTTGGGGTTAGCCGGTTTCCGGCGTTAACGCCGCTACCGGTGACCCTGTAGTTAAAACCGTTTACGTCGCCAAATATGGCCGATTGCCATTCCAGGCTGTTGGTTGAGGTATCGACGATGAAGTTTTGGCTAAAGGCTATGGGTTTTTCCCCGCCTTTTTTCGTGATGATGTTTATCACGCCCCCAATGGCTTCGGAACCGTAAAGGACCGAGGCCGGGCCTTTGATTACCTCGATCCTCTCGATCTGGCTTGTGTCAATTAGAATGGCCGGGCCGCTCATGCTTTTTTGTTCCGAGATCTTCACCCCGTCAATCAGGATAAGGCTTCTGGTGGGGCTCTCTCCTCGGATCATGATCCTTTTGCCGCCGGGCATGCTGCCGTCCATTATTTGGACCCCCGGAAGGTCGGCCAAAAAATCGGCCACGTTGGCGTTGGGTTGCCACCTAAGGTCCTCGGCGGTTTTGACCCCCACCGTCATGGGGATAACGAACAAATCCCTTTCCGTCCTGGTCGAGGTGACGGTGACCTCCCTGGTTTCAATGTCCTGGGCCAGGACGTTTTGGCAAAAAAGCGTTTGCCAGGCAAAAAAAGTCATAATCGGTAACGATAAAACCGATTTCAAAATATTGCGCATTTCCAATCTCCATGGAATCGTGGGTGCCGTCCCTTTCGGGACTTAAGAAAATAGACTTATCGCGGAAAAATACCGACCCCCGTTCACCTGGCAGCACCGGGGTCAATAAAAAACGAAGACGTCTCTGGAAATTCCAATCGGGCTTGCCTTGGGGGGAGGTTAGCCCAAACGGTTTGGCGGCGTCTTTGGAAACCTGAAACTTACGGACGTTTTGGGATCGCGCCAAAAATTTTCTAAGTATTTTTAGGTAGTTATGGTTTTAAACCCTAGGACGCGACTTGGGCGCGCCTATTTTCAAGGCTTAAATCGCGTTTTTTTGGGAATTTGGGTTTAGGGCAAAAAAATCCCGCGGGCCAAAAACGCGCTCATTTTTGGACCTTTTTATTGGGCGAATAAATTTTTGCCCGGGTTAAACCGCTGGACGTTAAACCATTGGAAGTTAGGCTTTTGGCCGTTAAACCTTTGTACGTTAGGCCGTTGGCCGTTAAAGCTCTGGCCGTTAAACCTTTGGCCGTTAAAGCTCTGGCCGTTTGACCTTTGTACGTTAGGCCTTTGGCCGTTAAAGCCTTGGCCGGTTACCGTTTGGAAGCCAAACGAAGCCTTGTAAAATAGGAAATTTAGGGTGACTTCATGGGCCGGGCCTTTATTTAAGCGGGGTTTTTGGGCATAAAGCGGCGTTCTTACGAAAGCGCTTTTGTTTTAAGCCCCGCCGTCGATTTTTTTGCGGGAAAATAGGGAAGTTTAGCCCCTAAGCCTGGGCTTGGTCGCGGCTGGGCTTGGTCACGGCTGGGTTTGGTCACCATTTGGCGAGATCGCCGGAGGCCGTGACGACCAGGGCTTGGGTCAAATTGACCCCCCAAAACCTACCGATGTCGGTTAGTTCCAAAAAATCTCCGTTAAGCTTGATTAATCCGGCTTTTTGCCAGTTTTCGGTTAGAACCAAGATATCCTCTGGCTTAACGCCTTTGTGGGCCAAGAGTTTTTTGAGGTTAAGGTAACCCATCTCCATTTGGCCCACCAGGAAAGCGTTTAAGGATTCCCGGCCCGTGGGCAGGGTTAAAAAATCCGGGCCAAATTGACCCTTTTGGGCCGACTCCAGATAGGCAGAAACGTCGGGCCTTTTGTAGGTGGCGTGGCCGTTTATGAAGCCCCCGGCCCCGGCCCCAAAGGCCAGGCAGTTTTCGCGTTTTTTGGCCCAGGGGTTATAGAGGTTTCTTTCCCGGGTGTCCCGGGCGTAGTGGCTAAGGGATAGGCGCCGCCATTTTAAGCCGTCAAGATATTTGGCGGCTTTGACATAAAACTCGGCCTGTTTGGGGAGTTTGGCCGGGGCCGGGAGCCTGTTTTCCTTCACGGCCCTCTCCAGCTCGCCCCCGGAAAAAACGTTTAACTGGTAGGTATCCAGGCCGTCAACCCCGATTTTGTCGGCCGTGGCCAGATCGTCCAAAAAGCCCTCCGCTTCTTGCCCTGGCAGGCCGTAGATCAGATCGATTATGACCGGGGCCGCCCCCCTTTGGATTAGGTTGGAGAGCTTGGCCAGGGTTTTTTTCCGATCGTTGTGGCGGCCCAATGACTTTCGGATTTTGGAATCAAAACTCTGGACCCCAAGGGAGAAGCGGTTAAACCCGGCCTCCAAAAAGCCCGAGACGTTTTCCGGGCTAAGATCCGAGACCCGGCCCTCCAAGGTCATCTCGAGGTCGGTAGCCAAACTAAAGGTTTTTTGGATGGCCCCGGTTAGGGCGGCCAACAGTCTGGGATCGACTATGGTCGGGGTGCCGCCGCCAAAGTAAACGGTCCTGACCGGGCCTAGTTTTTCCAAGCCCATGGCCCCAACAAACTCGATCTCGGCCCTAACCGCCCCAACGTATTTTTCGATAAGATCGCCCTCGGGTTTTCGTCCAACGAAACCGCAATACAAACAACGGTTTTGACAAAAGGGCACGTGAAAATACAAGCCCAATTGGCCTTGCCCCAGACCGCCAACCAAATCCCCGTAAAGGGCCATGGCCTCGGGCCCGCTCTTGGTCTCCCCCATGGTTCCGGCGTGGACGGTGAATTTTTCCCCAAACTCAAATCCCGGCTCCGCCCCCACCTTGGCCAGAAACCGCCCCGGGCCCTTTCGTCCCAAGGCCGCGTCCGTTTGCCCAAAGCCAAATTCCATGGCCTGGGATTTTTTCGTCTCCTGGCCCTGGCCTCCCAAACTCACGCCCCCGCTGGGCGATTCGTTAAAACCGCCGCCCCCGCCGGGGGTTTCCTTAAAAACGACGCCCCCGCCGGTGGTTTTTAGTCCCGGCGCTTTTATAATCGCGGCCTCCATCGGCGCGGCTGGCCTGGCCCCGAGAGCCTTGTCCGTCATCTTCGCTTACCTTGCTCTTTCATACGGCCAAGAAGGGGGCCGACATATACGAAGTTTATTCACGGTTTATGAATAAGCTTACTAATGAATGGATACGCGAGGGTGATAAAAGCTTGTTAATTAAAGATTAAAAATATATCAAGTAAATTTTAGGCGTAAGATATCAATAAAACATTCCCATGACAATAACTTACCAAGTCAATACGCTAATTAAACGGTTGATTTTATGTAAAATAAGCGGCTCCCCTCGAATCCGGTCGATTTTACGCGGGGCTAAGCGGCTCCCCTCGAATCCGATTATTGGCTAGCCCCGTCGGCCCAATCGGAGGGCGCTAGTGTCCTCGAAACATGCCGTTTAATCGGCCGGATTGGCACCCCAGAGGCCTTCGGACCCTCGCCTAGGGGAAATTATACCCCACTTGGCGCTCCAAGGGCGCTAGGGGCCGATTTTGGCCGTTTTCGAAAACGCGCCTATCTAAGTTTAAAGGCGATGGGAACCACCAGGGAATTGGGGGCCCCGGACTTGGCCCTCCAGCGCGATTTGACCTTTTCCATGGTGGATAGGGCCGCTTGGCCCAAAACCTGGTCGTAATCGCCGGGAACCAAGGCGATGGAGTTTATCTCGCCCTGGGCGGTAAAGCCGACCCGGACTTTGACCGTTCCGGTTACGTTATCCCGCCGGGCTTGGTTGGGATAAAACTTGCTTTTTTCGACTAGCCTCAAAAAATCCGAGATGAATTTTTTACTCTCGTTGGGGTTAGCCTTGGGCGTCGTCGTCACGGCCCGCGTGGCCACGGCCGGCGCCGCCGCCTCCGCGGCCACGGGCGAGGGTATCATAGGCGCGGATTGGACCTTCGCCCTAGCCTTGGGTTTTGGAGGCGGCGGTTTTTTTACCGGGACCGGATCCGGTATCCGCTCTGGCTCGGGTACCGGATCAAGATCCGCCATGGGGGCGATCTCGGGCAGGGGTTCGAGTTCGGAAACTTCCTCAAAAACCGGCGGCGCCGCTTGGGGTTCGGCCCGATCTTCCCAAATCTCAACGGTTATGGCCATCGTTCGCGGGGCGGCCATGGGCTCCCCCGGGCCAAAAAGCCCCGGATGGGCGATAAACCAAGCCGCGAAAGCCAAGGCCATCGCAAAACCCAAAGCGTTGCCAATCTTTGAGGCTTGGCGATAACGATCGCTAGGTTGAAATTGGCCGGCCCCTTGAAAATGGCCTAATCGAACGACATTGGACACTAATTAACCCAGGATTAAAAAAACGCTTTGGCCAATAAAAAAACCGACCCCCAGGCTTTTGGCCCCGGGGGGCCCATCTCTCAGTCTACCCGTCGCTTTTTGCCTACGGGCCATCGCTGGCCTCGGCCCTTTGGGCGCTTCCAGGCTCCCCGCCCCCCGAAGTTAAGTCCGCCCCCGCCTCGCCCAAATCGACCTGGGCGTTGGCGTTAATCATGAACCTTTCCCGCTTTTGGCCCTTGGCCTCGTCAAGCACGGCCAGAAAGGCCTCAAAGGGAGCTTTCCGGTCAACGTTAAAATATATGGGGGCCGCTTGGGGGTGTTGGGCGATGGCTTCCTTAAGCTCCTTAGGGTTAATCTCCACCCGGCCCCGGTAGATTTTTCCTTCGTAATCAACGCTTATGGTCAAAGATTTCTCGTCGGGCTTGGCCCCTTGGGCGTTTTTGGCCTCGGCTAACCTGACGTCCAAGGCCGGGACCGCGAAGGTGGCCGCCAAGATAAAAAAAGCCAAAAGGAGAAAAACCACGTCGATAAGCGAGGTCATGTCCAAGGTATCGTCATCCGCCCAGGGGTCGGACAAGGGAGAATCCAGATTCATGTTTGTCCCAATAAACTTAGGGCCCCGGAGATTTTTTATTCGTCCCGGCCCTTATGTTTCGCTTAGGCCATGGCCGCCTTATTGGGCGGTTCGTCTTCCTTTTGGGGCAAAAGGGGTTCGGGTTTTTTGGGCTCAAACTTGGGGTTTACCTCAGGCCGGGAGTCCAGAAAACGATAGCCGTATTCAATGGCCGCGAGGTGAAAACCCTTTAATTTAAGCTTAAAAAGATAGCAGGCGATCAAGGCCGGAATGGCCAACGTCAAGCCCATGATGGTGGTTAATATGGCCTCCCAAATGCCGGCGGCCAGGATGGTTGAGGTATTTAGGGTAGTCGAGACGGCCAGGGCCTTAAAAACGCCAGACAAACCCAGAAGGGTGCCAAGCAGGCCCAGCATGGGCGAAATCAAGGCGATGATTCTCAAAATGGACAGATCGCGCTGGGTCCTGGAAAAATGGATGTGGAAGAGATAGGCCACCTCGGCCTTGAGATCGTTGGAATGGCGGCCGTGGGTTTTTAGGACGTCCCCGATAATGCCAATGACCGGGTTTTTGGCGTAACGGAGTAATAACGAATCCATGGAACCGGGCGATCGGGCCAAGGAACCCGAAGCTTTTTTAAAGTCCCTGGAAGTCAGAAACAAAAAGATCCAGTTTTTTAAAATGAGAATTACGGCCGTCAAAGCCAAAATGGCCAAGGCCACGCCGGCCGGGCCGATCAGCCGGTAGAGGTGGTAAATCGATTGACCGCTTGCCATGGATTCCCCGGGAACTTTAGTCCAATTAAAAATAAAAAAAACCGCGGGCGCGGATCCCAAAAGATCCCCTGGCCGCTTTGGATGTCATGGGATGATTGGCCCAAGCGAGTTGGTTCGTAAGCCGCGAACGGGTTAACGGAAGGGTTTAAATGAGATTGTGTTAACGAATCATAATTACAAATCGAGAATAAAACATTTCCCCTTGAATGTCAAGGCGAATTTAAAAAAATTATTGCTGTAACGCTATGTTTTTTCAGATATTAGATAATATATGCCAATAAATTAATTTATTTACAGGTTATCGCGTAGAGATTTGTCAAAAAATAGCCTTTCAATTGTCAATAAATTCATTGGACATGTTTTGATAGCTCTACCATACTCCTAAACCTTCCCTGAGCCAATTTAAAAATAAACTTTTTTCCCCTTGACAAGTTTCCCCCCACCCCCAAAGCGGCCAAGGCGCCCCCAATCAAAGGCTCCCAGGCCCATAATAAGTGGGTCCCCAAGCCAAGGGTCCACAATTTGGGCCCACAATTTGGGCCCACGACGCCCGGGCCAATAGGTTCCCAGCCCAAGCGGCCCAAAAACCCCCGGGCCAATAGGCTCCCAGCCCAAGCGGCCCAAAAACCCCCGGGCCCAGCGGCCGACGGGCCAATAGGCTCCCAGCCCAAGCGGCCAAAAAACACCCGGGCCAATAGGCTCCCAGCCCAAGCGGCCCAAAAATCCCCGGGCCCAGCGACCGACGGGTTGTCTAAAAATAGTAAAATATGTTATCTTTCTTGATAATATATCTATTTTGTTTGTTTTTAAGTCTAATTTTATGTTGTTACCAAAATTACTTGACAGGAAATTTTCAATAGCATATTATTAACTTGACCCACAAAAACAAGTAAATCCATGAATAGATAAGCGAAATAAAACCTAAAGTATTTTACGATAATACGAAATATCGAGCTAAATATAATATTGATTACGGTTTTAACCATGTAATTAATTATTTAAATCTCGTGATTAAGTATTTTATAGATTTTATTTTTAAAATTTATTTTTATTACTATTTAAAAAAATAAAGATAAAAATTTTCAAAATTTATTCTTCCATAAGTTAACAAAATGACCCTATACGAATAAAATTTCTCTAAAAATAAAAGGGGAGTTGAAATTGTCAGTGATTATGGGACAGGGCAGGGGTCATTTTAGGCCCTCGGCTTGGGTTATTGGCTTGGGCCAAAGGCTCTGGCCTTGCCTTTTGGCCTTGGGCCTTATGGCCGCCCTTGTGGTTTTCGCCCTCGAGGTTACCAAAGGGACCGGCCAAGCCGCGTTGGCCTTGGGGGAAACGGTTTTGGTGGGTCCGGGCGGAAAAATAGCCAAAAAGGCCGGGGCCATGGGTGGGATTATCTTGGCCGCTTCCCCGGATTTGGCTTTTGGCCCCAAAACCGCGGGCGTTTTTTCGGGGCTGGGCAAGGCCAAAAAATCCCCCGGCGCCCGGGGCTTGGCGCTTTCGGGCTTAATCTGGATAGTTAAAAATGGGAATTTATTTGGAAATATGGTTGGCGGGTATATTTTAAAGGTTCAAAATCCAGTTACGCTAGAAAAAAGAAACAAAAATAAAGACGGAGATAGTAAAAAATCAAAAGAATTTATAGATAAATACTTTTCCGTGGATCAAATCTTTTCATATTTTGCCTTAATTTTCTCGATACTGTTTATCTTTTACTTTTGGCGTGATTTTAAATTTGGCCTTGGCCTCTGTAGCGTGATTTCTTTAATTTGTCTTGGTTTGCTATATTACTTCACGTGTAAAAATTTCCAATGCGACGTTTATAAATGGCTCCATCTCTACTTGATTGGCCCGGCTCTTTATTGCCTAAACGGTCCGGTCAATAGGGCCAAATATGTTTTGTTGCCCCCGGCGGCCTTGCTTCTGGCCGTGATTTTTACCTACAATTTTGAGATACCCTTAATAATTTGCTTTGTTTTTATCGCTATAAAT
>JAITLH010000141.1 GCA_031277995.1 Deltaproteobacteria bacterium | reverse complement strand
AGTCCCAAACCGCGCCTAATCGTCTTTGGCGGCGGCCACGTCTCCTTGGCCTTGGCCCCCATGGCCGCCATGATGGACTTTGAGCTTATAATATACGACGATCGCCCGGCTTTTTCCAGTCCCAGCCGTTTTCCCATGGCCGACCAAGTCATTTGCGATTCCTTCGAAGCCATCGGCCAAAACCTCGTTTTTAACGAAAAAGACTACGTGGTCATCGTGACCCGCGGCCATCGCCACGACGAGGATTGCCTTAAATACGTCCTAAGCGGCCAAGAACCCCATTATACCGGCATGATCGGCTCCAAAAGGCGGGTGGCCATAGTGAAAAAGCTCCTTTTAAATGACGGCTTTGATCCCCAAAAGCTAGAAAGGCTCGACTCACCCATAGGCCTCCATATCGGGGCGGTCACCCCGCCCGAGATCGCCGTTTCCATTTTGGGCAAGATAACCCAGGTGAGAAGGGAAAAGGTCAACCGAAATAACCAAGAAACCATGGAAGTCTTCGCCGACCTAACCCTCTTGAAATTTTTGGCCCAGCCCAAAACCGAGGCCCTGGCCCTGGCCACGGTCGTTTCCACCAAGGGTTCCACGCCCAGGCGTGCCGGGGCCAAGATGGCCATTCACTTTGACGGGCGCACGGTCGGAAGCATCGGCGGCGGCTGCTCGGAAGCGGACGTCATCACCAAGGCCCGAACCATCATCGAAACGGGCGGTTACGAAATCATAAAAGTCGACATGACCGACTCGGCCGAGGAAGACGGCATGGTCTGCGGCGGCACCATGCGGGTTTTGGTCGAGAGACTTGAGGCCGACCCGGCCGACCCGGCCGAATGAGGCCAGCGGCCGACCCGGGGCTAGTGATTGGTTTTTAAGCAAATGGGCTTTTACTCTAACGTTAAACCCCCCATGGCCCTTTGGTTTGGAGGCCAACCATAACCAAAGGGCCTTTGTTTTTTTAAGGGGTTAAAGTTATTTCAAAAAAAGTCATTGGCTTGAAGATTAAGCCTATTTAAGGTATGATTTAGCCGGAAATAGTCGCTTCCCCTGTCATCGTCCTTACAAAGACAGGTAGTTTTGGGGAGGTTGGCCGGGCCAGGCCAACCAAAGACGGGGGGGGCCAAAAGGCCGGCCTCCGAATGGTGAAAGAACGTTTTATGAGTAGCGAAAATGACCGCCCCGCCATCCTATACGGCATCGGGGTGGGCCCTGGGGATCCCCAATTAATCACCTTGAGGGCGGTCGGGATTTTGGGCGAGGTGGACCAGGTTTTTACCGCCTCGACTTCCGAGACCGAGGAGAGTTTGGCCGCGACGATCGCCGCCCCGCACCTGCGTTCGGGCGTATCCGTAAAAAAGCTGGTCTTTCCCATGACCGTGGACGGCCGGAGGCTTGAAAAGGCCTGGCTACGAAACGCCGAGGAGGTGGCCGAGGTTCTTAAGGGCGGACGGTCCTGCGCTTTTTTAACCCTGGGCGATTGCCTAACCTACAGTACCTACGCTTATTTGCTTAAAAACTTATTTGAGATCATGCCCGGGGCCAAGGTCGTGAGCGTTCCCGGAATCACTTCCTACCAATTGGCGGCGGCCAAGCTTAATCGGCCGCTGGTTTTGGGCCGGGAGAACCTGACCATATTTGGGGGCTCGATTGACGACGGCTTTGAGGATCTTTGCCGGGCCAGCGACAATCTGGTTATCATGAAACCCTACCGGGGCCTTAACGAGGTCCTGGGCAAGCTAAAAACCCTGGGCTTACTTGAAAAAACGGCCCTTTGCGCCAACTTGGCCCTGGAAGGGGAAGTCATAATAGACGGCTTGGCCCAAAGTCACGAGGAACCGGCCGGGTATTTTTCGCTGTTACTGGTTAACAAAAGGGACAACGGGGAATAGACGCCCCAAAAAAAATGGCCAAGCGTTTAAGCTTGGCCATTTTTTTGGGGCGTTTTTTTTAGGGGTGCTCCCGGCGCCAAGCCGAGTCCAAAATGGGGTCCAAGAAAAGGGTCTCGAAATCGACCCGATCCTGAAAGCTTTTTTCCCTGGTTAGGCGCGTGTCTACCGCGTAGGTGGCCACCTGCCCGGATAAGGCGGTCGCGCCCCGCCCGGGGCCGTGGCCTTGGGGAATTAGGGAAACCAGGGCCGAGTTGGGGGAAGAGGCGGCCACGGCCAATTGCTCAATGGGCCTTAGGGTCAGCATGAGGGCGTCTTCCTTGGTAAGTTCCGGGGCCGGGCACAAAATCAAATCCACCCCGTCTTTGGCGGCGGAAACGGCCAGTTCCGGGTGCCAGAGGGAACCCAGATCGGCCATCATTAAGCGGGCCGCCCCAAAGTCATAGACGGGCCAGGCGCTAAAGTTTGACTTTATGGGGCCGCCTATTTGTTTCCCGGCGATGAATCGCCCGGGGCCGGAGCCGTTTTTGGCGGCGAAGACGCCCACCTGGGCTTTTTTGGCCAGCCTATTTATTTGCCTGACGTTTTCGTCCCCGTAATCGGCCTGGGGCAACAAAACCAAGCTGCCCGGGCTAAAAACGTCCAGGACCCTTTCCAAAAAGTCCAAGGGGTGGGCCCGGCCCGGGGCCAGGGCGTGAACGTCCAAATAGCCCGGTTTGGGCAGGCCCAAAAACCCGGTCAGGTTTTTTATCCTGGACATGTCCCCGTAAACCCGGTGGTACTGGTCCGGAAGCCTGGAAGCGAAGGCGCCTTGGCGCCGATCTTCGATTAAACCCTCATCGTCAAGGGGCAAATCGTAGGCCCTGACCCGGTGATCGACCCCGCTGGAAGTCCCCCTCGAAACTTGCCCGCTGGGATCGACCATGAAACTTCTGGACTTACTAAAATCTATTTCCTCTTCCTGCCCGCCGCGGTTCGCGACCAGTATCCAGGCCCCGTTTTCCATGGCCCGCAAACGAAAAAGAGACAGGGGAAAGCCGCCCTCGACCAACGGCCAGTTGGTCGGAAGCAAGATGAGCGAAGCGCCTTTTAGGGCCGTGACCCTGGGCAGCAAGGCGTTATAGGCGTCGGAGCAAATCAAGACCCCCATGGCGCCCCAGGGGGTCAGAAAAACGTTATCCTGGACGGCCGCCCCGGGCGAGGCCCATAAAGATTCGGCGTTTATTTTGCGGTAATGGCAGACCGTTTGGCCGTTTGGGGAGATGGCCAAGGAAGAATTGTAAAGCATGCCCGTGCGGGGATCTTTTTCGGCCAGGCCAAAGGACAGGAAAACCTGGCATTCCGCGGCCACCCTTTTTAAGACGTCCAGGGCTTCCCCGTCGACCGTTTCGGCCATGGGCCCGATGGCCCCGGGCGAAGAAAAGACGTAGCCGGTCAAACACATCTCCGGGGCGCAAATAAGCTTCGCCCCCAAGGCCGCGGCGCTCCGGCAGAGCCACACCAATAGGTCCAAATTTTTCTTGGGATTGGCGTACTCAACGTCCATGTGGACGGTGGCCACTTTAAGAAATTTATCGCTCATGAACGCGCCGATTAAGGCTAACGGTTAATTTTTTGTCCCGGCCAAACCCGAAAGTTTCCAAAAAAAAGCCTCGCCAACCAAGAAAATACTAAACGATATTAAGTAGTTAACCAAAAAATCACCTTAGCGTAAAAAAGGCGGGCCCCAGGCCAAAACCCATTGGCCCGGGCCAAGTCGCCTTTGGCCGCTTATTTCGACTTACTCAAATTCATTATATCACAACCCATGGCCGCTTCCAACCGCCTCAAAAGCCACAAATAGTCATAAAATCACAATCGTTAAAGACTTTTACATAACCAAACGCCCCAAAATCGTCAAAAAGTGACGTTTTTGGGGCGTTTAATTTTAAAAAAACCTAAAATGTCAACGTTAAAGTAAACTATAAGCTTTTGACCACCGAGTAGAGGATGGTGATAAAGGTTTGGGGACCGCTAACCATGTTTTCGTCGTCGTCAAAAAAGGACTTGGCCTGGTAAACGGGATCCTTGCCGCTAACGGTAATGACGTAATTTTGCATGGTCACTATGCCCGAGCCCGAGGAGGCGTGATCGGAGATCCCGGCCGAGGCGCCGGGCGTGGCCGTGGCCGATCCCGAGGAGGTCGATCGGTTCATGTCGTGCGAGATCATGATGGTCCCGATAACCCGGCCGTTTTTGTCCTTGACGGTGACGTCGGGCGTTTCGTTTCCGGAGCCCAGCCGCAAATAACGATCCTTTACCGAAAGGCGGCCAGACGATAGATCGGCGTTTAGGGTGTTTAAGGAATCTTCGTTTAACTCCAAAACGAAATCGGAATCGTCACTGAAGGTCAAATGATCCCTTACGTCCTCGGCCGTCCCATACACGATGACATCGGCCACCCTTATGGCGAGCCTCGCCAAGGCGTCGGCGTTATTGTAGGCGATTAAGTTCTGCCGATAGGTACTGGTGGTCGTGTATTCCACTTGGGAGGTAAACAAAAGCCCGGCGCCCATGATGGTGATGATCAGCATGATAATGAGGGTCGCCAATAAAATCATGCCTTCGCGGCCATGATTTAAAGCCTTATTAGCTGGTGGGTTCGCGGTCAACATGGTCGATTCCTCCGGGGCCAAGCGGACAATAAAATCTTAAAACGCCACCGGCGCGAAGGGGGCCAGATGGCCCCTTTGAGCCGTCGGCTAAAATCAGGACGAGGGGATTACGCTCGTGTAGCTTACGGGACGGCCGCCGGGCCATTCGACCTGGACGGTCACTTCGTTGGTAAATTGCGAGGGGGTTTGGCGTTTAAGGACCACCGAGCGCGTGAAATAGTGATCTTCGGCGTTGGCCTCCCAGCCGTCGCGGTCAAAGTAATCCTTGACCGGGACGTTTTCGGGCATCGCGGCCGGGGTCAGGTGCCTTAGCTCCTCAAGCTTCGTGTCGGCCAAAAAGACGGCCAGGGTCTGTTTTTCGGCCATTTGCCCGGAGCGATGGGAACTGTTTAAAACGGTCAGGGCGGCCAAAAAGGAAAACTGTATGACCACCAAGGAGATTAAGATCTCCACTAAAGTAAAACCAGGGGCTAGTCCTGTTTGGTTTTTCATCTAGGCCACCACGAAAAGTTAATCAAATTCGAAGGCGCGATTGGCTTAAGGAGCGCTGGCCTTAAGCCATGGGGGCTTCGACCAGGCGGATATGCCCGGTGGAGTTAATCAGGGTCAGAAGCAAATTGAACCTTTGGCCCACGCTTTTGTTGGCAAAACGCATGACCACGGGACAATAGCTCACGGCCTCGCCGCTGGGGGTGAAAACCACGGAAAAACTGTCGTCGTTAAAGCCGTCTTTGCCGTAAACCCCGTAGGTCCGGGGCGAGCCCCCGGATTTGGGGAAAAAGTTATTGAAAAGCGAGGCGTAGGTATCGAAACGGGCCTTTTTTAGATTGGATTGGCTCTCGTAAGTAATGTCGGTGCTTTTGTGCAAAAAGACCTGGCCGCCCGGCAGCCGGTTCCAGGTTTTTATGGTCCCGTTGGAGTTGAAGATCGGAACTTGGGCTTCCAGCCGGCAGGGATTCTCGCCGCCCATTCTGGTAGCCTCGGTACAATCCACCAAAACCCGGATCGGCCTTTGGATGGCCGAGGCGCTCAGGCGGGCCTTTTGAAAAAGCTGTCTCACGGCGTTGGCGTCGGCCTTTACCTCGTTTCTGGGCACGAAGTTTTTATAGGAAGGCACGGCAATCATGATGATGATGCCTAATATGGCCACGATGACGACTAACTCAAGCAGGCTAAATCCGGGCTTTAAGCGTTGGGCATTTCGCGTTTTGGGCATGATCCCACCATCCGTTTATTGGCGAAGTAGTCTTTTAAGGTTATTTAACCCAAAACAGACTATCTAATTGATAGCCTATTTACTAATATCAGACTACCGAGTTCATTAAAGTAAAGATCTTGGCGCCGAAATAAGTAAGCTTAGCTTACTTTTAAAAACCCGGGAGGCCCTGGGCCTTTTTTGGTTTCCCCCGGCGCCGGGGGGAGAAATTTGACCCCTCCAATGGGCGCGTTAAAAGGCGCCGCGAGGATGCGGGCAAAGGGCCGTCAATAGTTCCTTAACTGGACGGTGGTTTCGAGAAAACGCCGCGGGTAACCGTCGGGCGGATCGACTTTGCTATGGTTTAGGTGCGCGATGTGGGCGTACTCGGCGCCGTTGGGATCGGCCAAGGTGGAACGGCTGACCATGAATAGGTGGATGGATTTTATGGGCTCGGGTTGGTTATTTAGGCCGCTAAAAGCCCAATCGTAATTGGTAAGGCTAGCCGGGTTGTCGCCGCCAAAGCAGTAAGCCACTTGCAGATCCTCGATGCCCTCAGACAATATGTCGTCTTGGGACTCCAGGGTATTCATGGTCAGAAAGGTTTCGTTGGTCGAAGCTTGCCTATTTATGGAGTAGCCGTGAAAGACCACGCTCTTGACGTTATAAACTACCGATCCCGAGGGGAGTTCGCTTACCCCATTGGGGAAACCCCCGGAGGGAAAGGATTTTATGGGAATGACGGTAAGGGAAGCCGGATCGCTAGCCACCTCAACCAAAAAAGGGTCACCCGAACTTGGGACCACGGCCAGATAATCGTCTTTTTTCACGATTTCCCTAAGATCCACCCCGCCGGGGACCTCGAGGATATTGGTCAAAGACAACCGGCGATCGGCGTGCGTGACCGAGGCGGCCAGCTGGCCCAAGGGGGCGATGAAATCGGGCGAAAGGGAGGCCACGTAAATCGAATCGGTGCCGTCTTCCCCGCCGTCCACGGCGTAGATGGGGGCCAAACCAAAGGGCGGCAACACGCCCCCGGCGGCCGGATACCTAAACCAGCCATTGGGCTCGCCGTTTTCGTCCTTGGTATAGATCTGGACCATCTGGTTTTGGCCCAGGCCCAAAAGGGAAAAGCCGTTACCCACGCCCCTAATATCCCTGGAGATGCTGGCCAAGCCGGCCCTTAAGTTAAGCAACTGGCTCATGACGACATCTTGCCTGAGTAAGGACCGGCTCGAATTGGTGTAGACGACAAAGGTCATCGAGATAATCAAAGAACCCAAAAAGAGAACGGTTAAAAGCTCAATTAGGGTCATCCCCCTCTTTAGGCTTCCCTTCTTAATTATTGGCAATGACATAATGGCGTTCATAGTGACGTTCTCTCAAGCGTAACCGGTCTGGGACGTTTTATCTTCCATCGGGCCTAAAGGCTCCTATTTTTACTATGCAAAAACTAAGCCAAGGCTAACCCCTGGTCGCGAAAACTCAGGGTTCCGCCGATAAGTCGGCCTCCCCGGCCTCGGCCGCGGCGGCCGCCGCTTTTTCTTGGGCGGCTTTTTCTTGGGCGGCCTTTTCTTGGGCGGCCAATTCGGCGGCGTCCGGGGGGTAAACCAAGATGTCGAGGTTTCCGGCCCTTTCGTGCCCGTCGATGTAAAGCGTGGCCCGGCGGCCGTTCCAGACGACCTTGACGCCGGCGGCCAGTTCGTTTTGGTTAAGGCAGGTGCCGGTCATGAGGAGCCCCGAGGAGGGGACGCGGCCGTAAACGGTCAGGGCCGTAATCGATTGGCAGGCCCGGGGGGCGAGCTTGGAGACGGCGTATTTGTAGATGCGGCTTTCGTTTCCGGTGAAATTAACCCGGTGATCCACGAAAGTGCGATTAACCGTGTTCTCCTGGAGGTTTTTTAAATCGTAGGCCAGTTCCGCCGGGCCGTAGGCGGCCACGATCGGGGTGGGCGGGCTTTGGTTGGCCTCGGTTAGGGAACTGGCCGATCGCCACGACAATCTCAGGATTATGGCCTCGGCCAAAAAGATGAGCAGCAAAGCGACCACCAGCCCGATGCCCCAATAGCGTCTAACCACGGGGGTTACGGGATCGAGGATGGTAACTTCCAGTTCACCGACCTGTTCTTGGGTCCATAAACGGTACATATACGGCTTATTCTCCTTGGTTTCGTTACCTACGGGATCGGCCGGGGGTATGGATTTTGAGACGCCCTTGGTTTCCATAAAGGACAAGTCGTCTAATTTTATGATAAAGCGCTCCGAGCAGGAAGGGCAGGTTACCCAAGCGCCCTGTTTGGGGATCTTGGATAAGGGGACTCGATAGCGTCCCAGGCATTTGGGGCAGACCACCGGCCGGGTGGGGCCTTTGACGGCCGCGGCACCTTGGGCGGTCCCTTGGGAAGTCCTTGGGGCGATCCCTTGGGAAGTCCTTGGGGCGGTCCCTTGGGAAGTCCTTTGGGTTTGTTCTCGGGCAGCTTTGGTTGACGAATTATGGCCACCCGGGTCAATAAACGTGCCGTCGTCGCCATAAACGGCGGAAGAAGACCTGGATCCATTGACGTTAAGCCCCTCCACTAGGTGTGAGGGGCTCTGGGGAATCTTTTTAACCGAAATGGAACCGTCCGGGTCTTTATACAGCGATAGCTGGTTCTCGCAGGCGGAACAAATCGCGCTGGTCTCACCTACCGGGAACAAAGTAGAGTCAACCGCGCAGATTTCCCCACAAGATGGGCATACAAGGTTATAAATTACCGGATCTTTAACTTCCATAACGCCTAGGCTTGCGGTTTTCTGGGAGGCATCCGCCCCGTTTCCGGCCAAGGTCGGAAAGGGGGCGGATTTACCAGTCCTCATTCAACACCAATGGTGCTGAAATCCAATACCTCTCTCCAGGAGAGAACGCCGCCCTGGGGAAGCTTATCCTCGGGCAGTTTTATGACCGTGACCGTCCCGTCGCTGTTAACGGTTTCAAACTGGCCGCGCTTACTTTCGTTGGTTCCGGTCATCACGAAGATGGTCGCGGCCGACAGGCCCGAGACCGAGTAAACGTGATCGCTCACCGCTTCCAAACCGCTGTCGTTTTTGGGCGCGTGGTTATCTTGGAAGTTATTGATCTGCTGGAAGGCCAGGTCGGAAAAATCCGGTTTGGGCAGCCCAGTAAAGGTATCCAAAAGCATGGCGAAACTGATGCCCATGCTGCCGCAAGCCACCGATTGGGGCAAAAAGGAACTAAAGGCGATGACCGATCCAAACTTCCCAAAGGGGGCCACGGCCATTTGATGGATGACCATCTCGAAGTTTAAGCCCTTCCACCAATCGGTCCCGTCGTAGATGGCGTTTCCGGGGGAGTCCACTTCCGCGCTATCGACGTAGTTTTCGGAATTGGTCTTAAGGGCCCGCCGGTAACCGTTATACGAGGGGGAGGCGATGATTTCCGTAAGTTCGCTATACCTATTGATAATCTGACCCCCGGCCATGAAACTCGCGTAAGATTTGTCGGATTTTTCGGCCAAGATCGTGGCGTCGGGATAGACCACCACGTTTGAGACATCCAACAGCGAAGATTCGGAGATGGGGGCGTTGGGGAAGGAAAAAATCCCGTCCTCGTTGGCTGGTTCCTTTATACCATAAATGTAATTCACATGGTTAACCCGGCATTCTTTGGTGTCTCCTTGGCCCTCGCACAAACGGCTGTCCTCGGCCGACCAGAAACGCCCGGAACCAAAAAGTACCCAAAGATTCCCGTTAACGTCAAAGGTGGTATTGACCGCGGCCGAGACGGGCCGGTCGGAATTGAAGAAGATCTTGAAGTTGTTTTGCCAACCCTGCGGGGGTATGGGCGTCCCGGCGGAATTGGTCATGTTCAGGCGCCAGACCGAGCCTTTGTCCAAATAGCCAAAGTTTGAGTACTTGGAGGGGAAGTTTTGGCACATGTCGGCCGGGTTGGAACTATTTAAAAAGGCGCTGGTCTGGGCGGAATTGGCCAGGCACAATAGCTCGGTATCCGGGGCCGACTGGTTGACGCTAAAGTAAGCCAGGGAATTACTCCAGGTGACGTCGTCGCCCGAGCCCCTGACCGACGACTGGAAGGCGTTTAGGACTTGGAAGTTGGTGATAAAGGACTTGGGTAGATTGGTCTCCAAGGTGGTCACCTGGGAGTTGGCCAAACCCGGCCCGGTCAAGGCGTTAAAGACAAAGACCTTGGCCGACTGGTTACTGTGGCCCTCGTAAGCCAAGCGGCCCTTTTCCGGCAGGGGCTGGGTTTGCCCGCTATTGGCGTCGTATTGATCGTAGGTGGGACCGCTTCCGACGATGGCGTACCAATTATCCCCGTTGGCCGTGTTTCTGACGACCGTCGGCCTCGCCACGACCAAGCCCATCTGCGGGTGCGAAAAACGCCACAGGAGGGTGGGTTCGGTCTCGGGATTGGTGATGTCCAAAGCGAAAACCTCGGAATACGAATAGGTCGCGGGTTTGGCCTTGGTCTCGATGGCCCGGCCGCCAAAACGCAAACTGGCTATGACCAAAGTCCTCCAGTCACCCTGGGCGTCCTTAACCTCGACCACGGTCGGGGTCATGTCCATGTAATAGGAGTGGGCGTAATCCATCTGGGTCAGCCATTGCAAATGGGGCAGTAAGGCCTGGGGGATGAAGGCCCACATCTCGCGGCCCATGGCCCCGCTGACCGTGTCGCGGTAGCCGTTATAGCCGTCCTTGAGCGAAATGGGGTAGCCCATGTTGACCGCATGGAGCATGCCGTCGTTGGCCCCGACCAGGGCCAAGTTTCGGCGGTTAAAGTGGGCGGCCTTGTAAAGGGCGTAGGAAGTGTCGCCGTATAGGTAATCGTAATTGGAGAAAGGCGCCCCGGCGATGATGGGCTGGGAGTTAATGACGTCACCCAAACGGCAGGTGATGCTCTGGCCTTTGTTTAAGTTATACCAAGACGAAATGGTGGTCCTGGAGCGGAAACCGCTTTGATCGACGCCCAGGATATAGCTAATGAGTTTAACCGCGTCGCTGGCCCCGCTTTGGAGCAAATGCGGATAAAGGGCCGTGGCCGCGCTGGGGATAAAGAGGTTGGCCGAGCTTAGTTTGGCCGGGAGATTGGGGGTGACCCCGTCTTGGTGGAAATAAACCCTCCGCTGATTATTGTTCAAAGCCCCGTAGTTGGCCGGGACCAGGGCGGCGGAGTTAGTTAGATCGGATAAGTTCCGGCTTAGGTTCCAAACCGTCCGTATTTCCTCAAGGGAGATGAACCTGGACCTGGCCGAGTCTTTCTCGATGATGCCGCGGCCGTTTTTGTCCGGGGAGACCCTGGCCACGGTCTTGATGTCGGAATTGTCCCTAGCCTGGGCGCAGGCCAAAAGCTCGGCCGTGGACCCCAAACGGTTGCAGTCGACGAATTCGATCACCCAGTCGCCTTTGGGATTGGCGCTCTCCCGGGTCGAATTGACGTCGCCCTCAAAGCCGCAATCAAGATCCAGCTGGCCGTTGCCGTTGGTGTCCTCGCGCATGTTGCCCCAAAGGTCCACGAACAAAGCGTAGGTCCCGCCCAGCCATTTGATTTCCGGGGTCTCGGGTTTTGAGGTGGGCGTGTGGATGCTTTGGTAATAGGTCCTAACGGTAATGCCGCCGCCCAAAACCGAGTTTACCGAAGCCGAGGTGGCCGTGCCCACGTTCATTGAGCTCATGATCCTCTCAAAGGCCTCGGAGAGCTTGTCCTTTAACTCGGTTAGGTTGTTCGCGTAAAAATAGTTATCGGGAATCCCGTCCCCGCCCGGGGGCAGGATGTCGTATTCGTTGGGTTCGGGCTTGCCGTTATGGTTTTCGTCGCTAAACCCGCCGTATTTCGCGGCCAGCCATAAGGGATCCGGGAGATACTCCGGGGGATCGAGCGAGGGGCCCTGGGGGAACCTAAAAAGCCTGGTCGAGGTCAAAGGCAACCTGGCGCTGCCGCAAAGGGGCGTCACGATCTTATGGGGAGTCGCGTCGGTATCGGTCTTAAAGCCGGGCATCTGGGCCTGGCCGGTGACGCCGTCTTTGAAGAGGGCCGGGTTTGACTCGGAAGCGAGAAAATTCTGCGGCTCGGTTATGGCCGCTTGTCCGGCCTGGTAACAAGTGGGCGGCGTGTTTAAGGGGTGGGCTATGGTCATTAAGCCCTTTTCTCTCCCGGCCGTCGAGACCATCGTCGCGCCATGGTACGAGATTTGGTAAGGGCTGCCGCCCATGTAGTTATGCTCGTTTTGGATCTCAAGATAGGTGCCCTCGGCGTCGGTCAAGGTCCTCGAGGGGTTGTCTTCCTTGGAACTGGGGTAACTTAGGCCGCCGTGCATGTAGTAGCCAAGGTTTATGGGGTAGGCCCGATCGGAATTGTCGATCTCCTCATAAAGCGAATACATGAAAATGGCCACGCCCACGGCGTCGGGAATTTCCTCGGGCTTTCCGACTTTCTTGTAGATATGCCCGGGCTCGCCGATGTAGCCGTAAACGTCCATGACTTCCTCGTACCCGATCTCCTCAAAGGGGCGGTCGATAAAGAGGCTGGCCGTTTCGTTGGGAACGTAATCCACGTCGGTATTGCTGGTCTGATCCCGGTAAGCCGAGGCGCCGGGCAGAACCTTGACCAGGTTGGTTCTGGCCGTGCAACCCGTCCCCGAATACGGGGCGTTGGTCGAGGTGCCGCAGGTCCAGGGATAAATGGCCCGGGCGTAGGATTGCATCAAAGCCGGGTCGGGATCGTAGTAAGTGGTTAGCTCGGCCACGGGCCTAACGAAGTGGCCGGGTAACTGGCTCCACCTTTTGGGCATGTAGGCGGCGATATGGTAGTTCTTGGGCCGCTCGCCCGAAAGGACGTAGTTTGGCCTTCCGGCGTGATCCCAATTTTTGTAAACCCATTCGCGGTGACGCTTAAAGGGGGCGGCGGCGTAACGGCCATCCTTGAAATCCATGGCGATCTTGCGCATGGCCAGGCGTTCTTTGGAGCTGCCGCAGCCGGAA
Source organism: Deltaproteobacteria bacterium (assembly GCA_031277995.1). GTDB lineage: Bacteria > Desulfobacterota > Desulfarculia > Adiutricales > Adiutricaceae > JAIRNQ01. Next base: position 3,234 of record JAITLH010000141.1, on the reverse strand, counting down.
ATCTTGTCGCGGTTGGAATTATTGCACCTGGTGCCGGAGGCGCTACTGGTGCTCATGTCGGAAGCGGTATAATAAACGCCTTTGTATTTGTCCTGGTTAATGAAGGCGTAAGTGATGTCGCGCTCGTCGTCCCTTGAGGGATGGCCTTCTTTTTTACTATGGGAGTCGGTATACCTAAACGATTCCGTTAAGGCCGAAGGCGTGGCGCCGCCCTGGCACTCGCCCGGATAGCACTCCCTAATTAAGTCGAAATAATAGCGAACCGGGGCGTCGAGCTGATAGTCCTCGCCCTCGCCTTCCAAGCGGCCGTTAAAGCCGGCGAAAACGGCCCCGCTGTAGACATGGCCGTCATCGTCGGCCCGCCACTGGATGACGCTGGTGGTGAAGGGTCCCAGATACTGTATGCCGTAAGGTTCGGTGCCTTCCTTGCAAAACTGGGAGTTCCCGTCATTGGTGCCGCAGGGATGGGTGACGCTCATGGCCGTGGGGCTGATGGATATGGTCCTGCCGTTGGAAGTTAGGTTAATCTTTGGAAAGATCGAGGGCAAGGCCACGGCGAAGGTATGGACCTTGTTGCTGCTTCCGTCAAAATCGTGGGTGTTCCCGTAATAGGCCGCGGCGGCCACGCTATAAGTCCCGTAAGTCTGGGGCGAGGAGGGGCAAAGCCCCCTAACGTCGGCCAAATTGTTTAGGACGCGGGGAACGCACAAATTGGTGTCGCCGTCGGCCACCAGCTGGTCGGAGGTGCCGTTTTCCACGATGGCCCCGGGGGCCCCGAGGTTAGTGTTGGCTATGTAAAATTTCTTGCCGGCAAAACCTTCCAAATCGGTTATGGTCCCCAGTATTTGGGACATGTTGAAAGATTTTTGCAATCCGGCCTGGTTATTAAAGACATGTTCCTCGACGAAGTTTAAGCTTAGTTGCGGGGTCGCGCCCAGGCCGCTGACTTGCCCATGCGGGGAGCCCGGGAGCATGTCGCCGTCGTGGCTGGTGGTGGTGGAACTAAGAAGCAGAATGACCGGTTTTAGGCAATCGCCGCCATGGGTAAAAAGCGGTGACTGCCAAGCCGGGTAAGAAGACGAGCCAAGCTTAGGCAAATCGACCAGCTCTTTTTGGCTCAAACCCGTGGGCCAATAACTATAAGTGGAATTGGAGTTTTTGGCGAAATAAAGTAACCCGGCGTAGAGCATCTCGCCGATTGGGTTACCGAAGTTACTTTGCAAGGGATCGGCCCAGCCCATCCGCCGGTTTTTATAAACCGTGTCGATGCCCGTGCGCTTTTCAAGCCAAGGGTCCAATCGGGGGTTGGTAAATTGGATCACGCTGTCGAACATCTTGAAGATGTTGTTAGTCTCGTCGCCTTTGTAAGTCCCGTCGGAGTTAATTTGGTGCTTTATGCTGGTGACGTTATGCCTTAACCAACCGGCGTCCCAGCGGTTTAGGTTATTGAAAGCCCCGGTCATTAGGCCAAAAAGGGCCTGGTCGAGCTCGGAATATTTTTGCAACAAACCGGTGGGCTTAAAGTAATTGCCATACCTCTGGCAGTAATCGCCCTTTTCCAGCAGATCCTCGTCTTTTATTTGGGCTTCCTTGGTGGGCCTGGTAAAGGCGGGATCGTATTTTTTGGTATCCACGTGGGCGTAAAAATCCACCACTTCTTTTTTGGTCAACTGGCGGCAAGCCTCGACCACGACCTCGACGTCGTCGGTTTTGTAGTTATCGGCGAAGGAATTTAGGACGTAATCCAAGGGCGTGTATTGGTTTCTGTATTTGGGGACGTAGTAGGCGTTAAAGGATCTGAAACCCTCATGGTTGGTGACGTCTTCCTTTTGGCGCATAAACCAAATGCTATCGATAAGCCACAAACGGTTTTGGACCCGGCCGTAACTATGGAGTCTCCGATAGTGGCCGGCCCACCGGTCGTTGGAAATCGGGGTGTAATTCGCGGTGTCGTAATAGGGCGAGCCCTCGTTGTAGTCTAGCCAGAAATACTTGGTGAAATCGTCGTAGGCCCAAACGCTGGCGTTTTCCGGGATCCACTCAACGGTGAGATAGGTGCTATTGGGCAGATCCAAAACCCTTTTGCCGCCGTAAAGAACTTGCCTCACGACGTCGATGCGGGAACTGGTCATCCAGTTTAACCAATTGCCGCTCCAAATCCTGGCTTTGCTGGCCAAGGAAAGGTTTTTCATGTTCTTGCCGGGGCGATCGGTATGCTCGGTACCGGAGGTTCGATCCTTACCCGGGCAGATGCCGGTCTTGGCTTTGGGGGCCTTAAAACCCGGGCGGCCGTTACTGGCGTCATCGTAACCGTCCCTAATCTCTTTGGCCAAGCGGTTGGCGTCCGGATATTGGCCGGCGGCGTCGGGCATGTCGGGTAAACTAGGGCCCACCCTCACGAAATGTCCCCTCTTGGTGGGGTCGTCACCGGTCTTGGTGTAGTCCTTGGCGCCTTCCACCACCGAGGAAGAGGGGGATGAGTCGGTTAAACTGGAAACGAAGGTGTAGCATGAATAGGGATCGAAGATGCCCGTGTACTCGACCGCCGGGTTAAAGCCAATGTCCATGTCCAAGTCGCCGTCAACGTCGGCGGGGGCCACGTAAGCCGGGGCGAACATGTCCATGTCTTTACTGACTATCATCAAGATGGCCGGTTTGGTCGAACCGACCATGAGGGGCGGTTGGCTGTAATAATCGGAGGCCACCGGGGCCGCGGCCGCCAAGGGACCGGCGATGGTAAGACAAGCGATGGCCAAAGTCAGCGCGAATGAGGTTAATCTCAACATGAGTACACCCATTTCAGTATATTTGTTTCTATTTGACATAAAAAATCAAACCTTTTCGTATCCAGAAAACTAGACAATACTAATAAAAATTTCGCTTCGTTAAAATAACTATCTTTTTTGCCTATTTAAGGCCTCCCCTTCAAGCGAGGCCCGGCCACAAAATGGCCCACTCTCAAAAGCAAACCCCATGCCAATCCCCGGGGTTTGGCCTGGGGTTCCAAAATTCCCCGGCCCCCAAGGCGGCGCCCCATTGACCAGACCGTCTTGACGAAAAGGTCTCTTAACAATCTATCGCTTTTAAAAATATCGACTAAAACAACCTCCTTAACTCAATATAAACACTATAAACCTACTTGTCAATGGGTATGACTCAATTTTTTTTACTAATTAACCCCATAAAAAATATTCTCACCATAATTATCAACCCCGAACATCTTTAGGCTGTAAA
>JAITLH010000397.1 GCA_031277995.1 Deltaproteobacteria bacterium | reverse complement strand
TCGGTCGGAGCCAGTCGGCAAAGTAAATCGGTATCCGAGGGTTTCATCGGCGCCGCGGGAACGATCTTGACCGGATCGGACCATGCCGCCACCACCACGATTGACGAGGCCGTGGAATCGGCCCTGGCGGCCAAAGCCATTGGAAACAAGGTCTTGGGTTCTTTCTTTTCCGTTTCGGCGGCAAACATTAGGTACGATAGCGGTTCCCACGTTGACGTCCATAGTTTTGCCGCCTCAGTGGGCGCTTCTTATGGCATCGACCTTAACCCGGGCCGGGTGACCTTGGGGCTATTTTTGGAATTTGGCTACGGCGACTACGACGCGTATAACTCCTTTCCGGGCGTGGGCGTGGTCTTAGGCTCCGGCCATACCAGCTATGTGGGCGGCGGCCTTTTGGCTCGCTACGATTTCGCCCAAAGCGCCAGCGGTAACTTTTACGCGGAGTTAACGGCGAGGTTTGGCCAAGTTCAAAACGATTATTCGAGTGACGATCTCTTACCGGCCAATCAAAGGGTGACCTACGATTCCGCGACGCCTTATTTTGGCCTCCATTTTGGGCTTGGATACAAGTGGAACGTCAGCCCCGCCGGGGTTTTGCACGTATACGGCAAGTACTTGTGGAACCACATAAACGGCGACGACGTGATTCTAAGTTCCGGGGATCGGGTTAATTTCTCGGCGGTGAATTCCCATCGCCTCCAAGTGGGGGTCCGTTATACCCACGCCGTCAACGAGTACTTTAGTCCTTACGTCGGGGTCGGCTTCGAATATGAATTTGACGGCCGAGCCAAGGCCACCACTTTTGGCTTACCCATTGAGGCGCCTAGCCTAAGGGGCGCGACCGGCATGGGTGAAATAGGCTTTAAGTTTACCCCCAAACCCCAAAGCCCTTTCTCGGTAGATTTCGGGGTAAAAGGTTATGTCGGCAAAAGGCGGGGCGTGTCAGGTAACATAATGATACGAATTGATTTTTAAGGGTTTGAGGTAAGGCCCCAAAAAAAAGCCTGGCCAATATGGCCAGGCTTTTTTTTGGGGGGGCGCGGCTTTTTAGTTTGCGGCTCGGGCCGCGCTTGGTTCGGGGCTCTGGACCAGCCGGAGGGTGTCCCGGGCCTTCATGGCCTTGGCCACGGTCATCATGAGTTTTATGCGGTTTAGTTGGTTGACTTCCGAGGCCCCGGGATCGTAGTCGACGGCGGCCAGGTTGGCGTCGGGGTAGCGGCGCTTAAGTTCTTTGACCACGCCCTTTCCGGTGATGTGGTTGGGTAGGCAGCCAAAGGGTTGCAGGCAAAGGATGTTACTTATGCCATGTTCAAGCATCAGGACCATGTCGGCGGCCAAATACCAGCCCTCGCCGCTTTGGTTACCCAAAGACACCAGGCCCTCGCCGGCTTGTTTAAGCTCCTTAAAGGAGTTTAGGTGCCCAAAGCGCGGGTGCTTGGCTAAGGCCCGGCGCATGGAGGCGCGATATTTTTCGATAAAACCAATCAGGAAACCGTTTATCCACTTTTTAATCCGGCTTCCGGTGAGGTTGTCGCGGCGGTAAACTTCGTCGTAAAGGCAGTATAGAAAAAAGTCGGTCAGTTCCGGCAAAACGGCTTGGCCGCCTTCCGACTCCAAGATGGCCACGACTTGGTTATTGGCCTCGGGGTGGAAGTTAATCAAGATCTCCCCGACCACGCCCACCTGGGGCCGATCGGGCGGGTTAAGATCGAGGGCGGCGAAATCGTCGGCCATGGCTTCGATATTGGCGTTAAAGGCGTTTTTGTCGCCAAGGGTCACGGCCAACGTGGCCTTGGCCACCCATTTTTCAAAAAGGGCCTCGGCCGCGCCCGGGGTCTTTTCGTAGGGACGGCTGGAAAGAAGCAGCCTTTGGAGCATGTCCCCGGAAAGTAAGCCCATCAAAACCCTGCGCCAGGCCGAGCGATCGATATGGAAACCCGGGCCCTGGGTCTGTCCGGAAAGGGAGAGGGGCCAAACGGGAACGTGACCCAAATCGCTGTCGGATAAGGCTTTGCGCAAAAAGGCCACGTAATTCGAAGCCCGGCAACCGCCCCCGGTTTGGCTCATCAAAACGGCCACCCGGTCTTTGGGAAAATCGCCTTTTTTTAGTTCATGGATAATCTGCCCAATTGAGACCAGGGCCGGAAAACACGCGTCGTTATTTACGTATCTAAGACCTTCCTCGACGGCGGCCCTTTCCAGCTTGTGGATTAGCCTTATGTCGTAGCCCATGGGGGATAGGGCCGGGGCCAAAAACCTAAAATGTATGGGTGACATCTGGGGGCATAGGAGAACGTATTCGTTTTCCCGGCCCTGGGCCATGGTCACGGGTTTGTATTCGTAAACGGCCGGGCTGGAGTTTTTGGTTTTTTGCCGTCCCCTCTCCCTGACGGCGGCGATAAGGGATCTGACCCTGATGCGGGCCGCCCCCAAATTGGCCCCCTCGTCGATTTTAAGCAAGGTATAAACCTTTCCGGCTTCCTTGATTATCTCGGCCACCTGATCGGTCGTGACCGCGTCCAGGCCGCAACCAAAGGAGTTTAACTGGACCAGTTCCAATTCCTCGTGGGTGGAGCAAACCACGGCCGCCCGGTAAAGCCGGGAATGGGGGATCCACTGGTCCCTGACCCGTAGCGACAAATTGGCCGGGGCCAAGTGATCGATGGAATCGGCCGAAAGAACGCCCAACCCGTTGGCCGTGATTAGATCGGGGATGCCGTGGTGGATCTCGGGATCGAGGTGATAGGGGTGCCCGGCCAATATTACCGCCCGGCGGTTGGTTTTAATCAATTGGGCCAAGGCCCTTTCCCCGGCCTGCCTAACGTGCTCGCGGTAGAGCCTTTGTTCCTTGATGGCCCCTTTGATGGCGACTTTTAGTTCGCCCTTGGAGACGCACAAATGCCTTAATTCCGCGGCCAACCTCTCGGCCAGCCGGCCCGGTTTCGAGGCCAGATCGACAAAGGGGGTTAAAAACCTTACCCCGCTGTCGGCGATGGCGTCGAGGTTTAGGCGTATTAGCTCCGGGTAACTTCCGACCAGGGGGCAATTGTAGCGATCGACCGTGCCGTATATGGTCGGGAGTTCCCTGGGCGTGGCCGGAAAGAAAATAAAATCCGGCCGGGAATTGAGCAAAGCCAGGATGTGCCCGTGCACGAGTTTGGCCGGATAGCAAACCGTTTGGGAGGGAATGGTGTCCAAGGCCGAGTTAAAGATCTCCTTGGAAGACGGGGGCGAAAGTTCCACCCTAAAACCCAGGTTGTGAAAAAGCGTAAACCAGAAGGGATAAGTTTCGTACATGCCCAGGCCCCTGGGTATGCCCACCCGGCCCCGGCAAGAGGAAGCGGGCCTGGGGGCGTAGACCTCAAAAAGCCGGTAATGGTTCCAGGAAAAAAGATTGGGCAATCGATCGAAATCGGCCAGTTGCCTTAGGCCCCCTAAGGTGGGCAGCTTTGACAGACTTTCCGAGATGTCCCCAAGGTGGGCTTTATTGGCCAAGGCGTCTATGCGATCGGCGGTGGGGCTTTTGGTCGGGGCGCCCCTCTCGCAGCGGTTACCGGAAACGAAACGCCGGCCGTCGGAAAAACTGTTTACCGTAAGTAGGCAACGGTTTTCGCACTTTCGGCAGCGGACGTTTTTCGTGGTAACGGAAAAACCGGCCAAATCATTTGAGCTAATGATGGTCGAGGGTTTTTTGTCGTCCCGGTAATCGTCCAAGGCGATTAAGGCCGCCCCAAAGGCGCCCATGAGACCGGCGATGTCGGGCCTGACGACTTCCCGGCCAATGGACCTTTCAAAAGATCTTAAAACGGCGTCGTTAAAAAACGTTCCGCCCTGGACCACCACCCGCTCGCCCAAATCCTCGGGCCGACTGATCCTAATGACTTTGTAAAGGGCGTTTCTAACCACCGAGTAAGAAAGGCCGGCCGAAATGTCCCCGACCTGGGCCCCTTCTTTTTGGGCTTGCTTAACTTTGGAATTCATAAAGACGGTGCAGCGGCTGCCCAAATCCACCGGGCGATTGGCCAAAAGGGCCATCCTCGCGAACCCCTCGGGATCCAGGCCAAGGGTCCCGGCGAAGGTGGCCAAAAAAGATCCGCAGCCCGAAGAGCAGGCTTCGTTTAGCATCAGGCGTTCGATCACGCCGTTTCTGACGGACAGGCACTTAATGTCCTGGCCGCCGATGTCCACGATAAAACTCACTTCCGGGACAAACTTGGCCGCGGCCTTATAGTGGGCCACCGTTTCCACCTCGCCCAAATCCACGCCCAAGGCGGCTTGGATGAGCGCTTCCCCGTACCCGGTCACGGTCGATCGAACCACCCGGCAGTGGGGTTCCATGGCTTGGTAAAACGAGCTTAGGGCCAGTATGACCGATTTTAGGGGATTTCCGTAATTGGGGCCGTAGTGCGAGTAAACCAGATTGGCGTTGGCGTCCAAGGCCACGAGCTTGGTGGTGGTCGATCCGGCGTCCAGGCCCAAAAAAACCTCGCCGTCCCCGGGCCAGCCGGCCCTGGGGAGCCTGGCCCGTTCATGGCGGTCCCTAAAGGACTTAAGTTCGTCGAGATCGGCAAATAGCGGGGGCAGTGGGCTAATTTCGGGGGTGAGTCCCAACCCGTCCAGCTCCCCGGCCCGGCGCGTCCACTCCGTCGTGGTCAGCGGTTCCAAGGTCTTTGAAAGCAAAGCCGCCCCCAAGGCCACGAATAGTTGGGCCTCCGGTGGGCAGATGGCTTCGGCCGGGGTTAACTTAAGCGTTTCGGTAAAACGGCGCCTTAGTTCCGAGAGAAAAAATAAGGGCCCGCCCAAAAAGGCCACGTTGCCCCGGATCCTGCGCCCGCAAGCCAAACCGCCAATGGTCTGATCGACGACCGACTGGAATATGGAGGCGGCGATGTCTTCCCTGGCCGCGCCTTCGTTTAAAAGCGGCAATATGTCGGCCTTGGCGAAGACCCCGCAGCGGGCGGCAATGGGGTAAATGGTTTTGTGGTTTTTGGCCAGATCGTTTAAGCCGCTGGGATCGGTCTTTAAAAAGGCGGCCATCTGGTCTATGAAAGCCCCGGTCCCTCCGGCGCAGGTTTCGTTCATGCGCTGATCGATCCCGGCGTCAAAAAAAGTCAGCTTGGCGTCCTCGCCCCCAAGTTCAATGGCCACGTCCGTTCTGGGTATCAATCTCCTTATGGCCTCGGCCCCGGCCACCACTTCCTGAATGAAGGTGGCCCCCAAAAGCTTTGAGGCGCTGATGCCCCCCGAGCCGGCCACGGCCAAGGTGGCCCTTTTCCCCGGAAACTTCGAAACCGCCGCCAGGATGGTTTCAATCATGGTCTTTCGAACTTCCGAAAAGTGCCTTTCGTAGCTACGGTGAATGAGGCGCCCCCGGGGATCGATGACGGCGATTTTTATGGTCGTCGAGCCCACGTCAAGCCCGACGTGGATCAAATCCCCTCGTTCTATTTCTTCGATATTATTATCCATAAAAGATCTTTCAACTCTCCCCATTACGGACCAGCGATGACGGGCTAAAAATGACCGGGCAAAAAACCCCCGCCACCCTTTTGGCGCCTTACGCGAATAACTCCGGCCCGCCTTACCTAATCAAGCCAACCAAAGCCAACCTAAGGTTCGCCAAGACATAATCCCATAATTGGGCTTTAAATTAAAGTCCCTTCTCGCCCGCCCTTAAACGACAGGCCCAATTTCGGCTTCCCGGCTCGCGATTGGCCCAAACGGGTTCGGCCTCCCCGCTCGCCTTGGCTAAAGGCTTTTTGACCCAAACGCCCCGAGGCAAAAAAACGCTTTAACCCCTAACCAAGCTCCCGGCAGGCGTCGACGAAGGCCTTAAAAAGCTTCCCGGCCATGTCATCCTTGTGGGCCAGGGCTTCGGGATGCCACTGCACGGCGATGGCCCAGGGGTGGGAGCGATGTTCCAGGACCTCTATCAAACCGTCCGGGCTATGACCGGTGGCCGCGAGGTCCCCGGCCACGTTTTTGGCCGCCTGATGGTGGCCGCTGTTTACGGCAAACCTAGTCGAGCCGCAAATTTTGGCCAATTTTGAGGAATCGTCGAGAAGGACGTCGTGGCTGGTTTTTTTCCTCGAGGAGATCTGCTGATGGATTAAGGGATTGGGATAGTCGCTGGGGATATCGTCCCAGAGATCGCCTCCCAAGTAAACGTTCATCAATTGCAGGCCGCGGCAGACGCCCAATATGGGTTTTTTCGCGGCCAGGGCCGCCTTTAGCAGGGCCGCCTCCCAAAAATCGCGGTCCCGGTCCATTTCCCTGACGCTATCGGTGCCGTCCTCGTCGGTCAAAAGAACGTCGCCGCCCCCGGTTAAGACTAACCCCTTGGCCTTATCCAGTAAGGCCTGGGCCCTGTCCATCAAGGGCTCGATTTTACGGGGCGGATTTTGGGCGTAGCCTCGCCCCTCAAAAAAATGGTCCCCCACCCCGGTATAGGAACCCACCACCATGGGTAAGCCCCCGGCCCGATAGAGAGCGTCGCAGTATTGGTACGAAACCCTGACCTGGGCCAAGTGTTTTCCGTTCCAGTCGGAAGTGAAACGCTGCGAAGCCGTGACGACGATTAACGGATAAGAACCCATAAACGCACCCAACCCAACGCTCAAGATTTGCCGGGAACGGTTTTGGGCAAACGCTGCATGACCAGGCAATTCCCGTCAACCACGACCACGCCTTTTTGGTTGGTAACCGTGGCTTTGAGCTTAATTTTTTGGCTACCCTCTTCTTTTTCCAAGACTTCCAAACGCGCCGTGACCGCGTCCTCGGGAAAGACCGGGGCCTTAAAGTCAAAGGTCTGGCTTAGAAAGATGGCCCCCAACCCCGGAAGTTGGCTTCCTACCAGCGCGGAGATCAAGGAAACCGAGATCATCCCATGGGCGACGCAGCGCCGAAAAAACGACCCCGATTTGGCGTATTCCTCGTCAAAATGAATGGGGTTATCGTCGTCGGTTATCCTGGCGAACTCCCGGATAAGTTCCTTGGAAACGACGGTCGTTTTTTCGGCCACTTGGCCGACGAAAATTTCCTCAAACTTTGGCATATTACCTCCCACCCCAGGCCAAAAAAAAGCGCTAAACAATCGCGAAAACCAGCCCCGAAACGGCCATGGAGTAAAAAATTAAAAAAACAACGTAAATACGGCACCAAACCAGATCGAAAACAGCCCTAAAGTAAATACATTTAAAAAAACCAACCCGCCAGCGGCGCCAAATGGGCCATAAAGCGGCCGTAAAGTAAATACATTAAAAAAAAACCAACCCGCCAGCGGCGCCAAATCGGCCATAAAGCGGCCGTAAAGTAAATATTTTTCAAAAAAACAGGCCCGCGGGCGGCGCCAAAACGGCCATAAAGCGACCGTAAAGTAAATGTTTTTCAAAAAAACAGGCCGGCGGGCGGCGCCAAAACGGCCTTAAATCAAAACTTCAAATGAGTCAAAAAAACGTTTCAGGCCAATGGCCAGGCCCATTCTTTTTTTTGTTTACTAAAAAACTCCCAATTTAATTTTTTAAATTAAAAAACGGTTGATGAAGTTTCCACCGGCAAGCCATCTAAAATAAAAAAGGCCATGTTTCCCCTAATCTGGTCCAGATATAGACTATGGGTGCCATCGCCCAATT
>JAITLH010000357.1 GCA_031277995.1 Deltaproteobacteria bacterium | reverse complement strand
TTGGGAGTGGAGGCCTACGTCACCACCTTGGGGCGGGCTAGTCGCGACAAAAACGAAACCAGACACCACCTGACGCTTTTGGCCCAAAACCTGACCGGCTACCATAACCTATGCAAGATGATTTCTTTGGCCAACATCGAAGGTTTTTATTACAAACCCCGCGTGGATTACGAATTGCTTTCAAGGTATTCCGAAGGCGTCTTCGCTTTGTCTGGGTGCATGCAAGGCGAGGTGCCCATGGCCGTATTGTCCGGAAACAAAGCCAAGGCCAAAGAAATCGCCTTAAACCTGGCCGATATTTTCCCCAACCGGTTTTATCTGGAAATCCAGGAAAACGGAATTTCCCAACAAGCCTTGGCCAATAAGGGCTTGGTCGATATCTCCAAGGAAACCGGCATCCCCTTGGTCGCGACCAATGACTGCCACTATCTTAAAAAAGAAGATCACGAGGCCCACGACCTACTTTTGTGCATCCAGACCCAAAAAATCGTGACCGATCCGGCCCGCATGCGCATGGAAACGAACGAGTTTTATTTTAAAAGCCCGGAGGAGATGGCCAGCGATTTCGCCTGGTGCCCAGAAGCTCTGGCCAATACTCTGGCCATAGCCGAACAGTGCGAAATAGATTTTCCCTTTTTAAATTCGTCCACTAAGGTTTACCATTTCCCCTCCCTTCCCGGCTTAACCGACGAGTCAGCGTCCGATCAGTTTAGGATCCAAGCCGAGGAGGGTTTGGAAAAACGCTTTCAAAAACAAGCCAACGCCGGGCGCCCCTTTTCCCAAGAAGAAAAGGAAAAGTATCACCAACGCTTGGATAATGAGATAAACGTCATTAACGAGATGAAGTTTGCCACTTACTTTCTGATCGTGGCCGACTTCATAAACTGGGCCAGGGAACACAAAATCCCGGTCGGCCCCGGCCGCGGCTCGGCCGTGGGCAGCTTGGTTTCTTGGAGCCTGGGCATCACCGACGTTAACCCCATTCGCTTTGGTTTGATTTTTGAGCGTTTCCTCAATTTGGAACGTATCTCCATGCCCGATATCGACGTTGACTTTTGCGCCGAATGCCGCGAGGACGTCATCAAATACGTCACCGAAACTTACGGAGGAACCGACTACGTAGCCCAGATCCTGACCTTGGGGCAGATGAAACCCAAGGCGGCCCTTAAAGCCGTTGGCCGGGCCCTGGATATCCCTTTAAAAGAAGTTAACGCCATCTCCGATATGGTTCCGGGCAAACCGGGCACGACTTTCGCCGACGCCTTACAAATTCCGGAATTTAGGGCGGTCTTGAATTCCACGCCCCAGACGCAAAAATTACTCGCCCAATCCATGTTCATGGAAGATTTACCCCACCATTCTTCCACCCATGCCTCGGGCGTGGTCATCGGCCATAAGCCGCTAATGGACTTATTGCCCGTTTTCGCCGACACCAAAGCCCCCGAGGAGAATGGCCGCCGGACCCAGGTCATCACCCAGTATGATCTAAACGGGGTGGAACAAAACGGCCTGGTCAAGTTTGACTTTTTGGGCTTAAAAACCCTGACCTTAATCAAACACTGCTTACAGCTTTTGGCCCTTAGGGGGGTTGAGGTTGATTTATTGGAGCTTGACTACGACGATCCCAAAACCTATGAAATGCTAAGGAGCGGCGATTGCAGCGGGGTTTTTCAGATAGAAAATGAAGGTATCCTAAATACCCTAATTAAATTCGTTCCATCCAGGATTGAAGATTTAATAGCTTTGGCGGCCATCTATCGCCCCGGTCCTCTTCAAAATAAGGTCGATAAGATCTACATAGCCATCAAAAACGGGAAAGCCCAGCCCGAATATGAACTTGAAGCCTTAAAGCCCATCCTTGAAGAGACCATGGGCGTTATAGTTTACCAAGAGCAGGTCATGCGCATCGCCCAAGTTTTGGCCAACTATACCCTTGGCCAAGCCGACGAACTTAGGAAAGCCATGGGTAAAAAATCATCTGAGCAAATGAAGAAACAAAGGGACGTCTTCATGAAAGCCGCCGTGGCCAATAACGTTCCCTTAGACAAAGCCAACAAAATTTTCGAAATGATGTCCAGTTTTTCCGAATATGGCTTTAACAAGTCCCACAGCGCCGGCTACGCCTTCCTCATATTCCAGACGGCCTACCTAAAAGCCCACTATCCCATCGAATTCATGGCCGCCCTAATGACTTCGGAAGCCGACGACACCGAAAAAATCGGAAAACTTATCGACGAGTGCCGTCTCAAAGACATTGAAGTTTTGCCGCCCGACATCAACGCTTCCTCCTACGGAACCTCGGTTAGCGACGGCAAAATAGTCTTTGGCTTGGGGGCCATTAAGGGCATCGGACAGGGGGCCATTGAAGCCATAATCGAAGCCAGGACATCTCGGCCTTTTATCGATCTCTACGACTTTTGCGAAAGGGTGGGCGGCAAAAAAATCACCAAAAAAGTCGTAGAATCTTTAATCAAATGCGGGGCCATGGACAAATCCGGCGGGGCCACCAGGGAAGTGCTTTTGGAAGTTTTGCCCCAAGCCCTGGAGAGCCGGGAAAAACCCAAAAAAAATAGGCCCGTCACCAATTTGCTCACCGGGTTGGCGCCGCCCAAACCCATCGTCGGAGCCCCGGTCCAAAGGTTCTGGCCGCAGGTACCCCCCATGCCTCCGGAAGAACGCTTGGGCTATGAAAAAGCGCTTTTGGGTTTTTACGTGAGCGGGCATCCTTTATCCCCTTACGTTTTCGCCATGGACGCCATTAAAACCCACCCCCTGGGCAAGCTAAAAAAGCTCTACCCAAACTCTAAGGTGACCGTTTGCGGCCAACTTTCAAACCTAAGCGTGAGGAATTCCAAAAAGGGCAATAAATTCGCCACCGGGAAAATCAATGACATCACGGATACCGTCGATATCATCTTATTCGATAAGCTTCTAAAAACGAAGGCTGATATCTTGGTTGACGGGGCGGTTTTGATCCTCACCGGAAGAATGTCCGATGACGAAAGGAGCGCCAAAAGAGCTCCCAAAATCGTCGTTGACAACGTCCATGAGCTTGACGGGGCGCTAAGCGGCGTTTTTCCTTTCGTGACCGTGGAAACCTCGATTGACCAACTGGACACGGTCATTAATTTTTTCTGTCCCCGGGTCGAACCCAAAGACTCGCCCGGCAAGAAACTGTCCCGGGTGGTTTTAAATATCTTTGACGGTAAGGGGCGGGCCTTCTATGAACTCAATGACTCGATAGAATTGACGCTTGATTTCTTTAAGGAAGCTTCCAATTCCCTGGGCCGCCGCAACCCCATTAGGTGCTCTAACAGTTATTCGAATTACTAAGCTTTACCCAACCCAGCCTTTAATTCGTAGTTTACTGTTAAGTTTTTACTCAAAAACTCATTTACCCTATCCGGATAAGCGATGCCCAAAGCCACCCTAGAATATTTAAACAAAATCCAATCGGCCTCGGTCCTATGCTTAGGGGATCTGATGCTTGATCGTTACATCTACGGCCAAGCCACCCGCTTGTCACCCGAAGCCCCGGTACCCATAGTCTCGGTAAGGCGCAAAACCTTTATGCCCGGCGGGCTTGGAAACGTCGTCATGAATCTCCACTCCCTGGGGGCCAAACCCCTGGCCGTGGGCGTGGTCGGCTCGGATCCGTCGGCCCAGATTCTAAACGACCTTTTCTCGAAAGTCTTGGACCCAAAGGCCATCTCCCTAATCGAATCGCCCAAAAGGCCCACCACGGTAAAAACCAGGGTTATCGCCGGCATCCAGCAGGTGGTTCGCTTTGACGAGGAATGGGAAATTCCCCTTACCGACGATGTGGCCTTAAGCTACCAAAAGGCCGTTTCGCCACTTCTTTCCATCTCCGGGGCCGTGGCCGCTTCCGATTACGGCAAAGGCGTATTGAGCCAGGCCTTTTGCGCTTGGCTAATGGAAAAAGCCAATGATCATAAGCTAGCCGTGGTAATCGACCCAAAAGGCGCCGATTATGGCCGCTATCGGGGGGCGACTTTGGTTACGCCCAATCGACAAGAGCTGGCCCTGGCCACTTCCGAGGATCTTACCGGAGCTTCCGAGGAAAAAATTATCGAGGTGGGCCGAAAGTTGATGGAGAAAAACGACTTAAAAAATCTGCTCGTAACCCTTAGCGAAGGCGGCATGACCCTTCTGACCTCGGAAGGCCAAAACCTCCACTTTCCCACCAAAGCCCGCGAAGTCTTTGACGTAAGCGGCGCCGGAGACACGGTCGTGGCCGCCATGGCCGCCTGCCTCGCCTCCGGCCTTGGCTTAGCCGCCGGGGCCGAAATCGCCACCCTGGCCGCCGCCGTCGTGGTTGGCAAGGTCGGCACCGCCACCGCCTCCCCCGCCGAGATAATCGACTCCCTAGGCCCGCCCAGCCAATGACCTAAGCCTACCTCGCCTACTCGCCTTCGTTTTCCCGCTTTGCTTCTGACTCCGTTTGGCCTGCCTCAGGCGCGCTTTGACTTGGTTGGCTTTCAGTTGCGGGCCCCTCCGTTTGGCCAGGCCCGGCAGCGCATTCAGTTGCGGGCGTTGTAACTTGGCCTTCACTGGGCGCGCTTTCAGTTTCTGGCGTTGCGACATGGCCTGTCAAGGGAGCGCTTTCAGTTACGGGAGCCGTGGTTTGGCTATTCGTAACTTCGGGGGCCTTTTGGGTCGATGATTCTTGACCGTCGGTAGGGGTGGTTTTTTGGGCTTTGGGGGTTTTGGGTTTGGCGTTGGCCTTGCGCTGGCAGGCGGACATGCCCTTGTTGAGCCAGATGACCGCGCATTCGGCGGCCAGGAGTAGGGAGCGGTCTAAGTCGTCAAGTTCGCCTGGGGAGAAGCTAGAAAGGACGTAGGGGGCGTAATCTCCGCCAAAAATGCCTTTGTCGGGCCGACCTATGCCTACCCTAAGGCGATCAAAGTCACCGCTTAGCTCGTTGGCTATTGAGATAAGCCCATTGTGCCCGCCGCTTCCACCGCCGGAACTGGCCTTTAGTCTCCCGACGTTAATGTCCATGTCATCGTGAATGACCAGGATGTTTGAGCTAGGCAACTTGTAGAAATTGAGTAAATCCTTAACGGCGTGGCCGGAATTGTTCATGTATGTTTGGGGCCAAGCCAAAATTACCTTCTGGCCTTCGATTTTACCTTTGGTGACAAGACTTCTACCTGAGCGAATCGGGTCGCTAAAATTTTTTAACTGAGCCAGGGTAGCCAAAGCCATATAACCGGCGTTATGCCTCGTGTTTTGGTATTGTTTGCCCGGATTGCCAAGCCCAAAAATAATTTTGAACCCCTCAGCCACGATAACCCTCCCAATCCCCCAAAGTTTTAGGGAAACTCACCAAACCGAGAAGAATTTTACTTTAATCGGCCCCAAGTTTCAAAGCCTTGTTGAAACCCTTGAAAAGCGTCTACAAACCGGCTTAAAAACTCTGGGGATCTCCCTAGCCAACGGGTTTAATGGGGAGTTTTATTGACATATTTTATTCGTCAAAAAATTTCTTTTCAATACTTTCACGGGATAACCGTTTAGGCTTGGTTTAGCGTGGCTTTCGAGGGGGGGCTCTGGTCCCCTCACGACTTGGGGTTTAAACGGCCGCGTTGGGGCCTGGAAGCGCTTGAAAACCCTTGACCCCATAAATGGTACCCTTCCCAATGCCCAAAGCCGCCACGGGACCATTAGGGGCGTTTACGGGCCACTTGGATTGGGGGGAAGTTTACGGTTTTAGGCTAAGCCAAGAACGCCTGAGGGCCTTAGTTAGCGCCAGGGAGGTTTTTGCGTTCTAAATCGGGAGCCTAGCGAGGCTTGGTTATTTTTGTCTAAAAATTACGCTAAGATGTCCAAAGTTCAGTCTGGCTCTTTTTAATTGACAGTTGATTTATGGTTTTTTCTGTTTTAGAATGATTTCAGCCCTCATCACTGGTAGGATACAGCTTTCCTTACCAGTCAATGAATTGGTTTTGCCCCACCAAGGTGACTTTTGATCGCTAAATGGATCAGGCTAAACCGGATCTTGACCGGGATGGCCAAAAATTTTCCTTGATTTCCAGCAAACTTCCAATCATAACCATTGGTTTTTGGCGCGTTGTCGCAAAACCATTGTCGGAGCTAACTGATGAAAAAACACGTTTGTATAGTCTGTGGGTATGTCTATGATCCGGC
>JAITLH010000355.1 GCA_031277995.1 Deltaproteobacteria bacterium | reverse complement strand
CCCGGGGCCGATTTTTCACCGCTAAACTGACCTTTCCCAGAGGAAAAGAAAAAAGAGGAGTCATCCTGGCGCCTCGGGAAAACGATAAAGGCGGCGCCTTGAAGTGGGGATTGGGGGCGCCAAAAAAAGTTAACGACGTAAACACGATAGCCTAGCCATCGCGATTATTATAGCAAAAAAAATCGGTTCCGGGTAAAGGGAGCCGATTTTTATTCGCGCCTGGGCCAGCGAATCAACTATGGGGCCTGAGCCGATTCGCTGGATGGTGGGCTATTTTTTTCTCGGGGCGGCTAGGCCGCGATATCGAGACGGTAGGAAAAAGACGAAAGAAAGGGCCGGGGCGGGCCGGCCTTAGGTCGGTTCGCCTTACTTTTTAAAGAGATCCGACTCGACCTGGCCGGAGAAAGTGAAGCGGACCGGGCCTTCCAAAAAGACCTTGGTCGGGGCTTCGGGCGGGCCCTCGTAACGGACGGTCAAATCCTCGCCGCCCCGGGTTTTGACGGTAATGGAAGTCTGGTAAATCAGCTTTTGGGCGGCGGCCAAAATGGCCGAGGCCACCACCCCGGTGCCGCAAGCCAAGGTTTCGTCTTCCACGCCCCTTTCGTAGGTGCGCACGGCCAGGGTATCCGGGGAGAGGACCTTGACGAAGTCAACGTTGGCGCCCTCGGGGGCGAAGGAGGGATGGCGTCTCACGGCCCGGCCGTATTTAAACACGTTAAGATCGTCCAACTCATCGACGAAGGTGACGGCGTGGCTGACCCCGGTGTTTATCCGGTGGTAAGTTTGGCTAAAGCCGTCAATCTCGATCCTGGCCCCGCCTTCGAGTTTACCGACGTAGGGCATCAAAACGCTCACGGTGGAATCGGTCACCGTGGCCTCGATGACTCCGGCCTTGGTTTTTATGCTCATCGAGGCCGGGGCGATGGAGATGTGGTGGGCCAGGTGGGCCGAGCAACGGCTGGCGTTACCGCACATGTCGGCTTCCGAGCCGTCGGAATTAAAAAACCGGACGCCGAAATCGACTTCGTCGGGACCGGCGCCAATAAAGACCGTGCCGTCGGCGCCGATGCCAAACTTTTGGCGGCAAATAAGCTTGGAAACCGTGGCCATCTCGTTTTCGATGATGATGTTATTCCAGTTATCGATAATTACGAAGTCGTTTCCGTGACCGCTATATTTGTAGAATTTAAATTTTTCCATAAATTTCTTTCCTCATGTTTCTGGGAATTTGGGAGTTACGGGTCGCCGCTGGGCGATTATGGGGCGGCCTTGGATCTGACCCATAGCGACGGCCCCTAAAAATAAAGCCCATCGCTACGGATCAAAGGCCAAAGCCAGAAAATTACGCTTAGATGGCGAATCCTTTCAAAAAAAGTCAAGCGGACTTTGGTTATATGGGGGCGGGGCGATCATAGCCTTCAATCGCGAGGTTTCCCCATGGATTAAGTTTTTGCGGGTCAGCGGACTTTGGTCATTTGGGAGAAACGTGGCCATAGCCTTCAATCGCGGGGTTTCCCCATAAAAGTCAAGCGGACTTTGGTCATTTGGGGGCGGGGCGATCAAAGGGTTCAATCACAAGGTTTCCCCATGGATTAAGTCTTCTTGGGTTTCCCGGGCCCGGATAATCCTATACGAGTCGCCTTCTATTAGGACCTCGGCGGCCCTGGGTCTGGAATTGTAGTTTGAGCTCATGGAAAAACCATAAGCCCCGGCGCTTTTGACGGCCAGGTAATCGCCGGCGGAAACGGGGGGGATTAGGCGATCCTTGGCCAAAAAATCCCCCGATTCGCAAACCGGGCCCACGACGTTAACTTTTATGGAATCGGTCCCGGCCTGGGCCTGGGTTAGGGGCGCGACCGCGTGGTGGGAGCCGTAGAGACTGGGACGGATGAGATCGTTCATGGCCCCGTCGGTTATGACAAAACGCTTTTCCGGGGTTATTTTGTCGTAGAGAACCTTTATGACAAGAACGGCGCTGTTTCCGGCCACCGCCCGGCCCGGCTCAAAAATCAAGGTGACCTCTTCGTCGCCAAGGCCGGAAAGGATCTTTTGGGCGTATTCGGCCGGGCTGGGAGCGTTCTCGCTCTCGTAAGTAATGCCCAATCCGCCGCCCAAATCGAGATACTTTATGTTAAGGCCCGCCGCCCTTAGTTTTCCCAAAAGAACCTTAAGGCGGCTAACGGTATCGACGAAAGGGGATAGGGAGGTTAGCTGCGAGCCGATGTGGCAATCGATTCCGATGACCGAGAGATTGGGGTCATCCTTGGCCCTTAAGTAAAGGCTCAAAGCCTCGGCCACGGGGACGCCAAACTTACTTTCCTTAAGGCCCGTGGCTAAGTAGGGGTGGGTGCTGGGATCGACGTCCGGGTTAACCCTTAGGGCCACCGGGGCCTTTAGCCCTTGGTCTTTAGCGATAGAAGAGACGAGGCTAAGTTCGGGTTCCGATTCCACGTTAAACATCAAGATGCCGGCGGCCAGGGCTTGCTTTATCTCGGAGGCGGTTTTTCCCACTCCCGAATAGACCACTTTTTCGGCCAATATCCCGGCCTTAAGGGCCCGAAACAATTCCCCGCCCGAAACGATGTCGGCCCCGAGATTAAGCTTGGCCACCTTCGATAGTAGCGCCAAATTCGAAGCCACCTTGACCGAATAGCAAACCAGATGGGGCTTGGCTTTAAAGGCCGAGTCAAAGGCCCTAAGGTGCCCTTCGAAGGCGGCCGAGCTGTAGACGAAAACGGGCGTGCCCACCTCATCGGCGATTCGCCTAAGGGCCACCCCTTCGGCTTGAAGCTGGGAATTTACGTAAGTGAAATGGTCCATCAAAAACCCCTAAAAACTAATTTGACGCTTGAAGCCCTTGACTTCTAAAGCAAACCCGGATCCTCAAAGACGGGTTTTTCCTCGGGCACGGCTTCCGTGGCCGGGGCGAAGTAGACCTCGGCCTCGGGCGAGGGGCCGCTTTCGTTATGCCTGGGACTACTGTCCACGGCGGTTAAGCGGTACCTAAGATCGGCGTTTTCCGGAACGTTTACGTCAAGGTAAGTGTTCGCGGTCATTAAGCCGCCCAGGCGAACGAAATTGTCTTGGCCGATGACGCTACGGTATAGGTAAAATCCGGCCACGTCCGGGTTAAGGCGGCGATCGGGCCAAGCCAGCTTCACGCCCTCGGGCGTTATGGCGGCGTCCAGATACTCGGGCGGCGGAGGCGGAACCAGGTCCTCGATCCTTAGGGTAATCTCCTGGCTCCAGGGGCCGGGAATCAAGGTTTGGCCAAGTTTGGTCACGGCCCGGGCCCGGTAAACGTACTCGTTTTCGTAGGCCACGTCCAGATCGACCCGGCCATCCTTGACCGGATCGAGGGTCTTGAAATTCTCCTCGGATAGTCGCCTACGCTGGACCTCGACCAATTGCCCGGAGGGCGGGGCGTTCCAATAAAGGTTTACGGCCAGATCGTCGGCTTTGGCGGCAAAGCCCAAAAGGGCCCCCGGGGACCTAGTCAATAAAACCTCGGCCCGGCGCCAAGCCTCGGGATGGACCCCGCCCCGGTGGGAAAAACCGGCCACGGCGAAAACGTAGGCCCGCTCAAACCTTAAATCGGTTTGCCAAACGTAGGGCCCGGGAAAATAAGTCTGGCCCGGGGCCGGGGCCTGGAGGTAGACCTCGTCGATTTTTTTCAAATTGACCGGGCAGCCCTCGCAATAGGTGGGCAGATCGTAATCGGCCGCCCAGATCTCAAAGTGGTTAAGGGTTTTTAGGGGCCGCTGGGCCATGTTGGCGGCCGGGGTGTTCCAGGTCAGCCACAAATGCCCCTGGTCGTCCAATTCTTGCTTAAGGCCCTCGACGGGACCGGGCAGGGTCACGATCTCCGGATAGGGGTGGGTTTTTACCCCGCAGCCCACCAGGCTTACGAGAAAGGCCAAAAACAAAGCCATGAAAATGAGCCGGGGGCTAGGCGCGGCCTGGGCCAAGGCCTTGGCCAAGGCTTTGGCCCAGGCCTTATGGGGAGCCAAACTGGGGGCTTGGGCTTCAAACATGCGTCATCTCAAAGTCGCTTATATTTGGCGACGAATATGGGTATTTGCCCAAAGGCGCTTAAACGCTTTTGGGCAAAAATTCAAGGGGCATTTTTAAGGCCGTTTACGGCCGGAAAAAAACTTGGCCTCCTCGGCCAGTTTTTTTTGGGCTTCTTCCAGGCGCCCTTTTACCGAGGCCCAGGCCGTGCCGCCGGGGGCGTTTTGGCGGGCGGCGATGAGGGCGTCGACGGTGAGGGTTTTTGGGAAATCGGGATCGGCCAAGGGGCAAAAGGCTTTGAGGGTCTTGGCGTCAACCTGGCGAAGGGGCGTATTTTGGGCGGCCAAGTGGGTTACCAACGAGCCCACGGCCTCGTGGGCTTTCCTAAAGGGGAGGCCCTTTAAAACCAAGTGATCGGCCAAATCGGTCGCGCCCACGTAAGGGTCGTCGGCGGCCTCCCTTAAGCGATCGTAGTTAAAATTTAGGCCCTTTACCATGGCCGCCATGAGGGGCAGGACGAGATCCAAGGTGTCAACGGAGTCAAAGAGCGGTTCCTTGTCTTCCTGGAGATCGCGGTTATAGGCCAAAGGCAGGCCTTTGACGGTCGTAAGTAAGGCCACCAGGTTTCCGATGGTCCGTCCCGTTTTGCCGCGAATGAGCTCGGCCCCGTCGGGGTTTTTTTTCTGGGGCATCATGGAACTGGTGGTGGACAAGGAATCGGGCAAAGCGGCGAACGAAAACTCGGAACCGGTCCAAAGAACTATTTCCTCGGCCATCCTGGAGAGGTTGACCGAAATAATCGCGGCGTAGGACAAAAACTCCAAGAGCAAATCGCGGCTGGCCACGGCGTCCAGGCTGTTTAAGGACGGCCCGAAAGCCATGGGCGAAAGCCCAAAGGGCATGGGGAGATTTTCGGCTATTTTCGTGACGTCCACGGGAAGTCCCGTCCCGGAAAGGGCCCCGCTACCCAATGGCATGTCAAAGCCCCTATCCCAAAAGCCTTTTAGCCTGGCCTCGTCGCGGGTCAGGACTTGGTAATGGGCCATCAGGTGATGGGCCAACAATACCGGCTGGGCCCTTTGAAGATGCGTGTAACCGGGCATGGGCGCCAAACCGGCTTCCTTGGCCCTTTTGACCAAGGCCGACCTTAGCTCGAACAGATTGGCCCTGACCCTTTGGGTGACCTCCATTAGGTAAAGCCTTTCGTCAAAGGCCACTTGGTCGTTTCGGCTCCGGGCCGTGTGGATCTTGGCCCCGGCCTCGCCGATTAAGTCGGTTAGGGCCTTTTCCAGGTTCATGTGGATGTCTTCGAGGTTTTCGTCCCAGTCGCGGCTAATTAGCGCCGGGTCGGCGCTTAGGGCGCCCAGGCCCTCCCGGATTTTTTCAAATTCCCCGGGGGTAAGCAAATTGGCTTCCCGCAAAACGGCGGCGTGGGCCAAGCTCCCCCGTAAATCGATATGGGCCAAGCGCGCGTCGTAGCCGACCGAGACCGAGGCCTTGGCCAAGGCCTTATCCATGGGCTCTTTTAGGCGGCCCTTTAAAAGGCCCGAGGGGCGGCCCGAGGGGAGGCCCTTTTGGACGGCCTTTTTTAAGTCGGGCGGGCCTGGCGGCCCGCCGTTTTGGGACCGGTTTTGGCCGGTCGTTTTTTTGGTCGAGGTTTTGACTTTGTCAGCCATTCATTGCTCTTTTGGATCGGGGGGCTAAAAACCCCTTAACCCCTAAGAAGTTTATTGATGCGGAGCCTTAAGCCGTTGCACTTAATGAATCCGCCGGCGTCGGCTTGGTTATAGACCTCGTCGGCCTCAAAGGTGGCGAACCCGTCGTGGTAGAGGGAATCGGCGGACTTTCGCCCGACCACCCAACATGAACCCTTATAGAGCTTAAGCTTAACGGTGCCGTTAACCTTTTCTTGGGTATGGTCGATCATGGCCTGGAGGGCCACCCTTTCGGGGGCGAACCAAAAGCCGTTGTAGACCATTTGGGCGTATTTGGGGACCAAGGAGTCCTTGAGGTTAATCACTTCCCGATCGAGGGTGAGGCTTTCGAGGTTACGGTGGGCCAGCCAAAGGACCGTCCCGCCCGGGGTCTCGTAAACGCCGCGGCTTTTCATGCCAACGAATCGGCTCTCGACTAGGTCAAGACGGCCCACGCCGTTTTGGCCGGCCATCTTATTAAGATGGGCCAAAAGGGTCGCCGGGGACATCTTTTTTCCGTCCACGGCCACGGGGTTACCCTTTTCAAACTCGATCTCGACGAAAGTGGGCTCGTTTGGGGCTTTTTCCGGAGAGGTCGTTAGTAAAAACATGTCCTCGTCGGGGGGGCGCCAGGGATCTTCCAAGATTCCGCCCTCGTAACTGATGTGCAAAAGGTTTCTATCCATGGAATAGGGTTTGGCGACGGTCACCGGGACGGAAATGTTATGTCGTTTCGCGTACTCGATAAGCTCGGATCTGGAGGAAAAACTCCATTCCCTCCAGGGAGCCACGGTCTTGAGATTGGCGTCAAGGGCCATGGTGGTAAGCTCAAAGCGGACCTGATCGTTACCCTTACCGGTCGCGCCGTGAGCCACGGCGTCGGCGCCCTCGCTCCGAGCGATATCGACCAAATGCTTGGCGATTACGGGTCTGGCCAAGGAAGTACCCAGAAGGTACTGCCCCTCATAGACGGCGTTGGCCCTCAGGGCCGCGAAAACATAGTCATTGGTGAACTCCTCTTGGAGATCCCGAATCAGGCACTTAGACGCCCCGGTGTTTTTGGCCTTCTCTTCCAAACCATCCAGTTCCTCGGCCTGGCCGACGTCGGCGCAAAAGGCGATGACCTCTTGGGCGCCGTAGTCGTTACGCAGCCAAGTCAGGATGATGGAAGTGTCTAGCCCACCGGAATAAGCCAAGACGATTTTTTTCGCCTTGGCGGAAGTGTTTTCGGTCATGGAAAACTCTCCCTCCTTTAAATGGGCTTTCAAAATTCTGCCAACATAGATCGGCATTGGCACAATTTAACAAGACGAGCTCACTCTTGCAAGTTATTTTTTACCATTTGACGGCCTGATTTTCTCGTCTGGTCGGAAATCTTGCCCTAAAACGGCCAATTTATTTCTCCAATGTCACTTTTGCCTCCACTTATATTCCCGCGAAGGCCGCCCCCAAAACGGGCCCAAAGCCGCCCCTTTTGGGCTCTTTTTTAAGCCTTTTGGCCCCGGGCGCGAATAAGGCGCCAAATACTTCCTAGGGCCATCTAAAGGAGGCAAGGGACGTTAGGGTATATGGGAGGGCCGACAGGGATCGATTCGGTAGCGATAAGAAGGGAATATCAAAAAAATGATCAAAATGGACATAAATATGTTAATATGGCCCCGGAAAGACAGGATCCGTCAAAGATTTTCCGGGGCGGAGTCGGAAAAAGTTTTATTTTGTTTTGGCAAGTTCTGTAAAGTACTGAAAACATAAATATTTTTTGTCAGGATTTTTTAAAATTCACTTATAGAGAATGCTGAAACACTAGCCAAACGCGGATAATTATGTAAAGTTTATTTTTTGACCTTATTCGATCGGTATTTTGGTGTTGTCAACAATTTCGTTTGATGGTATTCTCTTCCGAGCCCTTAAAACGATGGCCGTAACGCGTACGCCCAGGGTAAATCAATTTTAATTTAAATATTTTAATTTTTTGCTTAACTTTTAAGCGCGTAATATTATATTTCATAAATTAATTGACTAAAAGTAGCTTTAAATTTTAATATTTAAGTTTGTCGCAACGAAACTAATTGTTGTGTTATTTAACAGATAGTAGTCATTATTATGACTATGATTCGGTACTAACGAGCGAAAGCTCATTTCTTTTACGACCCCAGAAGGGGTCAACAGACCATGAGAGGTTTAGAATGCTTAGTAAATGGAAATGGTTATCTTTTGGAATCGGCGTCGTCGTCGGGGCTATCGGGGCCACGGTTATCTCCAGCCGCCCCTCTTACATCAAAGACGGCGCCACCACCATCCTTAGCCATGGCATCACCGCCAAAAGAAAACTGCAAGCCCTAGGCGGATCGGCCAAAGAAAATCTGGAAGATCTGGTGGCCGAGGCCGATCAGAAAGCCCAGGATCGGGCCAACGCCAAAGCCGACGCCTAAGGATCGGTTTTTCCGAAACCTTCCCATAAAACCCCGCTGGGGACCAAACCAACCGGCCGAATCAAATCGGCCGGCGGCTTTTTTCATCCTCTGGCTTTTTTGAAAAAACCCCCCGGGTTTGGTCGCCCAATAAAAAATCCGGCCCGCTTTGGCCCCCGACCCGTAAGGGTTTAAGCCAAAAAACGGCCCAAAGGGCGGGGCGAAATCCCGGGGCCCGGCCATCTTGGAAAAAACCTCGATCCGGGCCCCAAACCTACTTCCGACAAATTAGTCGCGGATATTAGGTTACCGAAACATGAACGGGCAAATAGTCTCCGATTTGAGAGGAAGGCTTAGGGTTAGGGTACCTAAGCCCGGTTTTACCTCCAGGACCTTCGATCGCTTGTCCGCGGCCATCAACAAATGCGGCGGCATAAAGTATTTGGCTCACAACCCACTAACGTCCAGTCTTTTGATCATCTACGAACCCTCGGAATATATCAGGCTCCGGCTTTTCGCCGCCCTAAACGATTTCGATCCCGGGCGCCAAAGGGCCCTTTCCGGAAAAGAGCTCTCGGTCTTGGCCATAGGCGAAGAGACGCCCCTACCCTTTAACCCGGTTTGGTCTTTCGTCCTTAAGAGAATTTTCCTGCCCAGCCCCATCAGGCATTTCATCACCGTCGTCACGGGCATTCCCTACATCTTTGAGGGCCTCAAATACCTCCTTTGGAAAAACAAGCTCTCCGTCGAGGTGCTTGACGCCTCGGCTTTGACCGTGCTTTTCACCAGAAGGGATCTAAGCTCGGCCGGGACCTTGCTTTTTTTCTTTTCCCTATCCAATTACCTGGAAGCCTGGACCAGAAAGCGCAGCATTTCCGGCCTTTTTAGAAGCCTGGCCGGGCACGAGGAAATGGTCTGGATCAAAACCGACGACGGGCAGGAAGTTCGGGTCAAGGAATCCGAGCTTGGCATCGGGACCAAGGTCATCGTCAGGTCCGGCGGTTTGGTGCCGGTCGACGGCAAGATCGTCGAGGGCGAGGCCATGATTAACCAGGCCACCATGACCGGCGAGCCCCTGGCCGTCAGAAAGACCGTGGGCGGACACGTTTTCGCGGGAACGGCCGTCGAGGAGGGCGAGATCGTCATCCGGGCCGACAAGGTCGGCGGGGAGACGAGGATCCGCTCCATCATCGAGTACATAAAGGAGTCCGAGGCCTCTAAGACCGGGCTCCAGGGCCGGGCCGAGCGCAAAGCCGACGCCATCGTCCCCTACAACTTTCTTTTGGCCGGCTTAATCTACCTAATTACCGCGAACACCATGAAGGCCGGGAACGTCCTTTTGGTCGATTATTCTTGCGCTATTAGGCTTTCCTCGCCGCTGGTGGTTTTGACGGCCATGCGGGAAGGAAACGAAAACGGCATCCTCATTAAGGGCGGGCGCTACTTTGAGGAACTGGCCAGGTGCAAAACCGTGGTCTTCGACAAGACCGGGACCCTAACCGAGGCCAAGCCCGAGGTGGGCGAGGTCGTCACCTTTAAGCCCTATAAGCGAGACGAGGCCCTGCGCCTGGCCGCCTGCTTGGAGGAACACTTCCCGCACCCCGTGGGCCGGGCCGTGGTCCGTTTGGCCAAGGCCGAGGGCCTAAAGCACGAAGAGGAGCACACCTCGGTCAATTACGTGGTGGCCCATGGCATCTCCTCGGGCTGGCACGGTCACCGGGTCCTTTTGGGCAGCCGGCATTTTGTCATAGACGACGAAAAGGTTATAATGACCCCCGAGGAAGAGGCCGAGGCCACCAGGCTTTCCGCCGACGGCTCGAGCTTAATCTACATGGCCGTGGACGATAACCTGGCCGCCCTAATCTCGATTAAGGATAAGCTTAGGACCGGGGTCAAGCGGACCGTCGCCACCCTTAAGGAGCAAGGCGTCGAGAGAATCGTCATGTTAACCGGCGATCTTAAAAACGCCGCCCAGGCCATGGCCAACGAAGCCGGTTTTACCGAGTTTCTCTCCGAACTTCTCCCCGACCAAAAGGCCAAAGTCCTAAAAGGCCTAAGAAGGCGAGGCGACGGGGTCCTCATGGTGGGAGACGGCCTTAACGACTCGGCCGCGCTATCGTTGGCCGACGTGGGCGTGGCCTTATCGGACGGCTCGGAACTCGCCAAAGACGTCGCCAACGTCCAACTCCTAAAGGGCCGCCTCGATGGCTTAAATTTTGCCCGCGAGCTCTCCGTTGAGACCATTGGCCGCATCCACTCCAATTACAAAATAATCGTGGCCTTAAATAGCCTCTTTTTGGCCATGGGGCTTTTTGGTTGGATTGGCCCGGGGATTACGGCCTTACTGCATAACTCCACCACTTTCATGGTGGCCTTGCGGGCCACCCGTCCCGTCCTCACGGCCGAAAGGAAACTTATCCTCCTGCCGCCCCTTGAGGCCGATCCCCTAGAGACCGATCCCCTTGGGGCCGATCCCCTTGACCGGGACGCCCCTTTGCCCCCTCCGGCCAAGGCCGCCCGCAAGCCCAGGGCCAAAAAATAAACCCAGGGGAGGGAACCCGGCCCAAAGCCAGGCCCCTCCCCCCCTGGTTTTTTGGGGCCCCTGGTTTTTTTTGGTCCCCCGGGCCCATGTCCCCCGGGCCCAAGGTCCCTTTCGCCCAAAATCGCCTTTTTCCCCGTCCCCTCTCCCGGCGCGCCTTAGGCGCGGGGATATATTGGAGCCAGCATGATCGTAAGTTTAACCAACGGACGCGTCCGAGCCAGGTTAACCCATCTAAAGGGTCAGGAAGTGCCCGACGTTCCGGTGGGGTCCATTAAGGGCGTCAAAAACGTC